>NZ_JBLEBI010000001.1:0-262095 GCF_047340315.1 Streptomyces sp. AF1A | reverse complement strand
CGGCCAGGGCGTCGGCGACGCGCAGGAACTGGAGGAACTCCTCACCGCCCGGCTCGGCATGCCCGCGCCCGGCGGCCACCGCTTCGGCGACGACCTCGGGGCGCTGCGGGTGCGGCTCGCCACCGGGCCCCTGCTGGGCGGCACGGACGAGGAACGCACGGAATGCCTCACCTCACCGGCGCCGTTGGAACTGCCACACGTGCAACGCGCGTTGATGTCCTTGAGGTCGGTCTTCGACGATCTCCGCGACGACGCCCAGCGATGGGAGCCTTCTCGATGACGCAAGCGACGCATGAGCCCGGATCGGCCCCGACGACCACGACGACCCGCACGCCCGCCCCCTGCGCGCCCCCCTTCCCGCCGCTGGCCGACCCCCGCCCCCTGGGCGAACGCCGGGTCTGGCCCCGCACGTTCCACGACCGGCTCACCGCACCCCTGCCCGGCCTCAAGGCGCTCGCCCGCTTCGCCCGCGAGGGGTCCGTGCGCCCCGGCCCGGAGGGCCTGGCCGACATCCCCCGGCTGCCGTACGAGCCGGCACCGCTGCCCCGCTCCGGCACCCGCACCGTCGCCGTCACCTGGGCGGGACACGCCAGCTGGATCGTCCAGTTGGGGGGCCTGACCGTGCTCACCGACCCCGTCTGGTCCCGCCGCATCCTCGGCACCCCGGCCCGCATCACCCCCGTCGGCGTGCCCTGGGACACCCTGCCCCGCATCGACGCCGTGGTGATCAGCCACAACCACTACGACCACCTGGACGCCCCCACGCTGCGCCGACTCCCGCGCGACACCCCGGTGTTCGCGCCGGCCGGGCTCGGCCGCTGGTTCCGCCGGCGCCGCTTCACCTGCGTGACCGAGCTGGACTGGTGGGAGGGGGCCGAACTGTCCGGTGTCCGCTTCGACTTCGTGCCCGCCCACCACTGGTCCAAGCGCACCCTGACCGACACCTGTCACAGCCTCTGGGGCGGCTGGGTGCTCACGGGGCCCGACGCACGCCGCGTCTACTTCGCCGGCGACACCGGCTACGGCCGCTGGTTCTCCCGCATCGGCCGCCGCTACCCCGGCATCGACCTGGCCCTCATGCCCATCGGCGCCTACGACCCGCGCTGGTGGCTCAGCGACGTCCACTGCGACCCGGAGGAAGCGGTGCAGGCCACCGTGGACCTGGGTGCCCGCCGGATGGCCCCCATGCACTGGGGCACCTTCATCCTCTCGGCCGAGCCGGTCCTGGAGCCGCTGACGCGGGTGCGGGCGGCCTGGGAGAAGGCGGGGCTGCGGCGGGAGGACCTGTGGGACGTCCCGGTGGGAGCGTCGAAGGTGCTGGACTGAGGCGTCGGACCGCGGGGGGACGTCAGCCGGCGGCCCGGACCCGCCGCCACACGCCGGGCGCCGCGCCGATCACCAGGGTCAGCACGACCGCCACCACGACCCCCTCCCACGGTTCCTTGAACAGCGAGCCCCCCAGGATGCCGATCACCTGGTAGGTGGCCGCCCAGGCGAGACACGCGGGCAGGTTGCCCCGCGCGAACCGCCTGAGCGGCCAGTCCGCCATCAGACAGGCCAGCATCACCGGTATCCGTCCGGCGGGGACCAACCGCGACAGCACCAGCACCGCGATTCCGTGCGCGGACAGCTTCCCCCGAGCCTGCGCCAGCCGCTCCTCCGGCGCCCGCGACCGTATCGCCTCCAGCCAGCGCGAGCCGTTCCGCGACCGCATCCCGCGCCGCCCCAGCCAGTACAGCGCCGCGTCGCCCAGGAACGCGGCCGTCGACGCCGTGACGAACACCAGCGCCAGCGAGAACGGCGCCGTCTGGTGGAACGCCACCACGGCCGCGGAACTCACCAGCGCCCCGGTCGGCACCACCGGCACCAGCGCGCCGATCAGCACCAGCAGGAACAACGACGGGTAGCCGAGCGCCTGCTGCGTCGACTCCGGCGGCACGGTCGACGTGGACGCGGCGGCGAGCGCCGCGGCGGAGGCGACCCACCTCACCGCGCGACCTCCAGCCGCACGCTCTCCCCGTGCCCGAGCCGGTGCACCGCCACCTGAGGCGCGGCCGCGGCGGCCAGGCGCACGAACTCGTCGCCCGGCGCATGGAACTCATGGGGGCGCACGGCGTCCATGCCGATCGGCCAGTACGTTCCGTAGTGCACCGGCACCGCCGCGCGCGGCGCCAGCCGGGCCAGCGCCCGCGCCGCCCGCCCCGCGTCCAGGTGCCCGTCCCCGAGGTAGGGCCCCCAGCCGCCCACCGGCAGCAGCGCCACGTCCACCGGCCCGACCCGCTCGGCCATGGCGTCGAAGAGCCCCGTGTCCCCGGCGAAGTACGTCCGCGCCTCGCCCTCCACCACATAGCCGAGCGCGGGCGAGCGCTGCGGGCCCACCGGCAGCCGCCGCCCGTCGTGCCGCGCGGGCACCACCCGGACCAGCAGGTCGCCGGCGCGTATCAGGTCCCCTGGGGCGACCTCGGTGATCCGCAGGTGCCGCAGCCGGCGCAGACCGGGCACCGCCCGTGGTGCGCCCCGGGGCACGAGCAGGCGCGTGCCCCGGGCCAGGCCGGCCAGCGAGGGCAGGTGCAGATGGTCCGCGTGCAGATGGGAGACGAGCGCCAGGTCCGCGCGCCGGGCCTCGGCGGGCGGCACGGCGCCGCGGCGGCGGCGCAGATGCGCCAGCCGGCGTGCGAACAGGGGGTCGGTGAGCACCCGGGTGTTCGCGTCCTCCACCGTGCAGGTGGCGTGACCCCACCAGGTGATCTCCACCGGCACCTTCTTCGCCTCCTTCGCGCGACTCCCCGAAGCCTACGGGCAGGAGTAGGGTCTGCGGCGAAACCCGGAGGTGAGGGGGACGCCATGGGACAGCAGCGGGGTGCCTACGGCGGGCGCACGCCGGTGCGGGTGATCGCCATCGCGAGCCTGACACCCCTGGAGGAGCTGGAGGCCGATCCGTTCCTGGTGGACTCGCGCAGCCAGCACGCGATGTGCGCCCGCTGGGCCGCCGAGCGCGGGTACGTGGTCGTCCGGGAGCTTCTGGTCGGAGGGCTGCGCTTCGACCACTGCGCGCTGTGGGACGGGGTACGGCCGGGGGTGGACCTGTTCGTGGCGCCCAGCATGCGGGTGCTGCGGCGGGCCCTGTCGTCGGTGGAGGACTTCACCGCCGAATGCGCGCGGCGCGGGGTGCGCGTGGAGACGGTGGGGCGGGCCGAGCCGTCGTACGACGCGCAGATGAAGGCACGGGTGCACCGCCGGCTGTCGATGCCGACGGCCGGCTACGACGGGCGCTGACCCCCGCGCACCCACCCGCGCGGGAGCGCCCGGACCCGTGTGACAGGGTGGAAGCCGTCCCCGTCGGCCGAGCCGGGCACGACGGGAGTCCCCGCGCGGAGGTGGGGGAGGGCCGGGAACGGAGGGTGTGCGGCGCGTGCGAGGGGTGCGGTGGCGGCGGATCGCCAGGCAGATCGGGCGGAGCATCGCCGTCTGGGCGGTCTCCACGGTCACCATGCTGGCACTGGCCGGGCTGCTGCCCGACTTCCGGCTGCAGTCCCCCGACGGCGACAGCGCGACCCGGATCGCCGTCACCGCCGCGTGCGGCGCCGGTGCGTTCGGTGTGCTGTCGGCCGTGGTGTGGCCGCTGCTGGTCCGGCTGCTGCTGCTGGTGCCGGCCCTCGTGCTCGGCTTGCTGGTCTTCTTCCTCAACGGCTCCCTGCTGCTGCTCGCCCTGCGGGTCAACCCCTCGGCCCGGGGCGCGGCCGCCCCGGAGACCGCCGTCATCGTGGCCGCCGCCATGTCCGCCGTCGCCTCGGCCACCGGCGCCGCCCTCGCCGTACGCGACGACGAGGCCTACCGGCGCCGCCTGCAGCGGCTCGCCGCCCGCCGCCGCAGACGGGGGCCGCCCTGCTCCGCCGCGCCCGGCCTGGTCTTCGTGCAGCTCGACGGCGTCGGCCACGACGTCCTCACCGCCGCGGTCCGCAAGGGCCTGATGCCCACGGTCGCCCGCTGGCTCGCGACGGGCGGCCTCGGTACGCCGCCGACCCACCGCCTCACCCCGTGGCGCACCGACTGGTCCAGCCAGACCGGGGCCAGCCAGCTCGGCATCCTGCACGGCAGCACCTTCGACGTGCCCGCGTTCCGCTGGTACGAGAAGGACCGGGGCGAGGTGATGGTGTGCAACCGGCCGACCAGCGCGGCCGAGCTGCAGCGGCGGGCGATCGCGCGCACCGGCGACGCCGGTCTGCTCACCGCGGACGGCGCCAGCCGCGGCAACCTGTTCAGCGGCGGCGCCGGCGAACAGGCCCTCGTGCTGTCCATCGCCGCCCGCCGCCGCAGCCGCGAGACGCGCTCCCGCGCCGGCTACTTCGCCTACTTCTGCGACCCGGCCAACGCCGTGCGCACCGCGCTCTCCTTCGTCGCCGAGGTCGCCCGCGAGATCGGCCAGTCCACCCGGGCCCGGCTGCGGGGCGAGCGCCCGCGCGTCGGCCGCGGCGGGCTGTACCCCTTCGTGCGCGCCTTCGCCACCGTCGTCGAACGGGACGTCGTCGTCGCCGCGGTGATGGGCGACATGCTGGCCGGGCGCACCGCCGTCTACGCCGACCTCGTCGCCTACGACGAGGTCGCCCACCACTCCGGCCCGCACAGCCGGGACGCCGAGAAGGTCCTGCAGCGCCTCGACCGGTCCCTGGCTCTGCTCGAACGGGTCGCCGACCACGCCCCGCGCCCCTACCGGATCGTCGTCCTGTCCGACCACGGCCAGAGCCCGGGCGAGACGTTCCGCGCCCGCTACGGCCTCACCCTCGCCGACCTCGTCCGGGCCGGCTGCGGGCTGCACGTGCCCCGCCGTGTGGAGCGCACCCGCAGCGGCACCGAGGCCCGCGCCGCCGTCCGGGCCGCGCTGCGCCGGCCCGTGGAGGAGAGGCCGGAGCACCACCGGCCCGCGCGGAGCCCGGAGCCGATCGTGCTGGCCTCCGGGAACCTGGGCCTGATCTCCTTCCCGGACGTGCATCACCGCATGACCAAGGAGGAGATCGACGCCCGTCACCCCGCCCTGCTCACCACCCTCGCCAACCACCCGGGCATCGGCTTCCTGCTGGTCGCCAGCGAGAAGCACGGCGGTGTGGTGCTGAGCGCCCACGGCACCGAGACGCCGCTGGCCGAGCTCGCGGCCGACCCCGGCCCGCTGGCCCGCTTCGGCCCCGGCGCCGCCGAGGCCGTGCGCCGCGCCCACTCCTTCCCGCACACCGCCGACATCATGGTGAACTCCGCCCACGACCCCGCCGACGGCGAAGTCCTCGCCTTCGAGGAGCAGATCGGCTCGCACGGCGGCCTCGGGGGCGCCCAGTCCCGCCCGTTCCTCCTCTCCCCGCTGGAGCTGTCCGCGCCGGCCGGGCCCGGCGAGGAACTCACCGGTGCCGAGCAGGTGCACCACGTCCTGCGCCGCTGGCTGGGCGAGCTGTCCGGCCCCCAGGTGCCGCTGGCCGCGGCCGAGGAGGAGCGGGCCGCCTGACCCGGCCGGCCGCGCCCACGGCGGCGCTCACCTCGTGCGGGCCGGTCTTCAGCGTGCGGGGAGCCCGGATGTGATCGGATAGGGGACGGACACCCCGGGTAACGGGACCCGACGCGAAAGGAACCATCGTGGCTACCACGCGCACCGCGCACACCGTCTGGGAAGGCAACCTGCTCGAGGGCAGCGGCGTCGTCAGCTTCGACTCCTCCGGCATCGGCCGGCAGCCGGTGTCGTGGGCGTCGCGCGCCGAGCAGGCGAACGGCAAGACCAGCCCCGAGGAGCTGATCGCCGGCGCCCACTCCGCCTGCTTCTCCATGGCCCTGTCGCACGCCCTGGCCGGCGCCGGCACCCCGCCCACCCGGCTGGAGACCAAGGCCGACGTGACCTTCCAGCCGGGCGAGGGCATCACCGGCATCCACCTCACCGCTCGCGGCGAGGTGCCCGGCCTGGACGCGCAGGGCTTCCAGTCGGCCGCCGAGGACGCCAAGAAGAACTGCCCGGTCAGCCAGGCCCTGGCCGGTACGACGATCACCCTGACGGCCGAGCTGGTCTGACGCCCGCACGCCCGGCGATGCCGCGTCCCCCTGCGGGGCGCGGCATCGCCGTTTCGGGGCACCCGTGCGGTGACGTGGATTGACAGCGTCGCGGGCACGATCTGTGCTGGGAGTGCCGAAGACGCCCGGGCGGAAGGGGACGGACCATGGCACGTGCGGTCGGGATCGATCTCGGGACGACGAACTCGGTGGTGGCCGTCCTGGAGGGCGGCGAGCCCACCGTCGTCGCCAACGCGGAGGGCGCGCGGACCACCCCCTCGGTGGTGGCGTTCGCGAAGAACGGCGAGGTGCTGGTCGGCGAGGTCGCCAAGCGGCAGGCCGTGACCAACGTGGAGCGCACCGCGCGCTCGGTGAAACGGCACATGGGCGACGCGGACTGGCGCTTCCCCGAACAGGGCTCGGTGGACGGCACCCGCTTCCGGGCCCAGGAGCTGTCGGCACGGGTGCTGCAGAAGCTGAAGCGGGACGCGGAGTCCTACCTCGGCGAGGACGTCACGGATGCCGTGATCACCGTGCCGGCGTACTTCGACGACGCGCAGCGGCAGGCGACCAAGGAGGCCGGCGAGATCGCGGGCCTGAAGGTGCTGCGGATCATCAACGAGCCGACCGCCGCCGCCCTCGCCTACGGCCTGGACCGGGGCGAGGAGCAGACCGTGCTGGTCTTCGACCTCGGCGGCGGCACCTTCGACGTGTCCCTGCTGGAGATCGGCGACGGCGTCATCGAGGTGAAGGCCACCAACGGCGACACCCATCTGGGCGGTGACGACTGGGACCAGCGGATCGTCGAGCATCTGGTGAAGCGGTTCAAGGGGCAGTACGGGATCGATCTCGGCAGCGACAAGATGGCCGTGCAGCGGCTGCGGGAGGCCGCCGAGAAGGCCAAGATCGAGTTGTCGTCGTCCTCGGAGACCTCGATCAACCTGCCCTACATCACCGCCTCCGCCGAGGGCCCGCTGCACCTGGACGAGAAGCTGACGCGCGCTCAGTTCCAGGAGCTGACATCCGACCTGCTGGACCGGTGCAAGCAGCCCTTCCACCAGGCCGTCCAGGACGCCGGGGTCGAGCTGTCCGCGATCGACCACGTCATCCTGGTCGGCGGCTCCACCCGCATGCCCGCCGTCACCGACCTGGTCCGCGACCTGACCGGCAAGGACCCCCACAAGGGCGTCAACCCCGACGAGGTCGTCGCCGTGGGCGCGGCCCTGCAGGCGGGCGTCATCCGCGGCGACGTCAAGGACGTGCTGCTCCTCGACGTCACCCCGCTGTCCCTCGGCATCGAGACCAAGGGCGGCATCATGACCAAGCTGATCGAGCGCAACACCACGATCCCCACCCGCCGTTCGGAGATCTTCACCACCGCCACCGACAACCAGCCCTCGGTCGGTATCCAGGTCTACCAGGGCGAACGCGAGATCGCCGCGTACAACAAGAAGCTCGGCGTCTTCGACCTCACCGGCCTGCCGCCCGCGCCGCGCGGCGTCCCGCAGATCGAGGTGGCGTTCGACATCGACGCCAACGGGATCATGCACGTCTCCGCCAAGGACCTGGCGACCGGCCGGGAACAGAAGATGACCGTCACCGGCGGTTCGGCGCTGCCCAAGGACGACATCGACCGCATGATGCGGGAGGCGGAGCAGTACGCCGAGGAGGACCGCAAGCGCCGCGAGGCCGCCGAGACCCGCAACCAGGCCGAGCAACTCGTCTACCAGACCGAGAAGTTCCTGCGCGACAACGAGGACCGCGTGCCCGCGGACACCCGGAGCGAGGTCGAGGAGGCGATCGGGGAGCTGAAGACCCGGCTGGAGCAGAACGCCGACACCACCGCGCTGCGCACGGGCGTGGAGAAACTGGCCACCGTCAGCCAGAGGATGGGGCAGGCCATGTACGAGTCCGCCTCCGCCTCCGCCGCGGGCGCCGGCGCGGGCGCCGCGGCGACGGAAGAGAGCGCCGCCCCCGAGGAGGAGGGCGTGGTGGACGCGGAGATCGTCGACGACGACCGGGACGCCAAGGGAGGCGCCGCCTGACACCCCGCCCGGGCGCGCCCTGCGCCGGGCCGCTCAGAGGCTCTCGCGGTACTCGCGCAGGATCTTCTGCGTGCGCCGGGCGGAGGCGGCCCGGGCCGTCATGTGGTCCAGCACCTCCAGATGGGCCGAGACCTCCTGGCGCGAGTCCAGATAGAGGGCGCCGGTCAGGTACTCGGTGAACACCATGTCCGGCAGCTCCGGCTCGGCGAACCGGAACAGCGTGAACGGCGCGTACGTCCCCGGGTGCGGACCCGCCGCGAACTCGGCGATCTGCAGCGTGACCCGGTCTCGTGCCGCGTACTCCAGCAGCCGGTCCAGCTGGTCGCGCAGCACGCCCGCGGAGGTGCTCACCGGGCGCCGCAGCACCGTCTCGTCCATGATCACCCACAGGTGGGGCGGGTCGGGCCGATCCAGCAGCCGCTGCCGCTCCATCCGCAGCGACACGTGCCGCTCGACCGAATCCGGCTCGGTCTGGCCGATCGTGCCGGCCTCCAGCACCGCCCGCGCGTACGCCTCGGTCTGCAGCAGGCCGGGCACGAAGTGCGGCTCGTAGGAGCGGATGATCCGGGCGGCGCCCTCCAGGCTGACGTACAGGCTGAACCAGTCCGGCAGGATGTCGTGGAACCGCTGCCACCAGCCCGGCTGGTTCGCCTCCTCGGCCAGCCGGACGAACGCGGCCGCCTCCTCCTCCGCCACCCCGTAGGTCTCCAGCAGCACCTGCAGATACGGGATCTTCAGCGCGACCTCGGCCATCTCCATGCGCCGCACGGTCGCCGAGGCCACCCTCAGGACCCGGGCGGCCTCGTCGCGGCTGAGTCCCGCGGCCTCCCGCAGCTCCTGCAGCCGCTTGCCGAGCACCACCTGGCCCACGGTGGGCGCAGCCCGCCGCTCACTCACGCCACGCCCTCCCCTACGCGCCACTGTCTGCGCGCAGTCTGTCACGTGGCGCCGCCGCGTACACCCGGCCGAGCCGAGGAACTGCTCACATGGTCGTCAACCCGCCACTGTGTGCAGGTACTTGGCGGTCGCCGGGTCCGCCGGCAGAAACGTCTCGATGGCCAGTTCGGCGACGGTGACGTCCATCGGCGTGTTGAAGGTGGAGATCGACGACACGAACGACAGGATCCGGCCGCCGTGCTCGATGCGCAGCGGCAGCGCGAAGTACGGCACCGGCTCGGCCGGTTCCTCGTCCGCTCCGTCGCCCAGCATCGGATAGGCCGTCACCTCGTCGTACAGAGCGCGCAGTTGGTCCGAGCGGTGCAGCGCGATCTGCCGCTCCATCTGCGCCAGCAGATGCCCGCGCCACTCCCGCAGGTTCCGGATGCGCGGCGCCAGGCCCTGCGGGTGCAGCGTCAGCCGCATCGCGTTCGGCGCCGGCGTCAGCAGCCGGTCCGGCACGCCCTCCAGCAGCATCGCGATGCCGCGGTTGGCGGTGACGACCGTGTACCCGGCGTCGACCACCAGCGCCGGATAGGGCTCGTAGCCCCGGATGAGCCGTTCCATGCCGTCGCGCAGCGCGTCCAGCGCCGGGTCGTCCAGCGGGGTCTCCGGATAGCGCGGGGCGTAACCGGCCGCCAGCAGCAGGGAGTTGCGCTCGCGCACGGGCACGTCCAGGTGCTCGGCGAGCCGCAGCACCATCTCCTCGCTCGGGCGGGACCGGCCGGTCTCGATGAAGCTGATGTGGCGGGCGGAGGAGTCGGCACGCAGCGCGAGTTCCAGCTGGGAGACCCGGCGCCGCTCCCGCCAGGCGCGCAGCAGCGGGCCGATCCCCTTGTCGACGGGGGCGGACGCGGAGGCTTCCGAAGCGGCCATGGTCATACCGACGACCCTAATCGAGGGGCGTACGCGGGAACGAGGCGTCCGGGCGACGCGTCGCCGGCGCCGGCCCGCCCCCGGCGTGGCACGCTGAACCCGTATCCGCGCACGTCCCGCACACGGACCCCGCACGAAGGGAGACACGGCCATGGCCGTCGAACCGCTGTCCCAGAAGGAGATCGAGGACCGGTTGACCGAGCTGCCCGGCTGGTCGGTGGACGGGGACCGGCTCACCCGCTCCTACCGGCTCCGCTCGCACGTCGCGGCGGCGGCGCTGGTCGCGCACATCGCCGCCCTCCAGGACGAACTGGACCACCACTCCGACCTCACCCTCGGCTACAACACCGTGTCCCTCAGCGTGAACACGCACTGCGCGGGGGGAGCCCTCACCGAGAAGGACTTCGCCCTCGCCCGCAAGGTGGAGGACATCGCCCCAGGTCACGGAGCACACTGAGCAATGTGCTGGATTACGACAAGGAAGCCGACGCCTACGACGCGTCCCGGGGCGGCGAGGCACGCGCCGCGGCCGCCGCGCAGGCCGTCCTCGGCCTGATACCCGGCGCCTCGGGCCGCCTCCTCGACATCGCCTGCGGCACGGGCATCGTCACCCGCAGGCTCGCCGCCGCGCGGCCCCGGCTGCGGGTGACCGGCGCGGACCTCGCCCCGGCCATGGTCCGCATGGCGCACACCCGGCTGCCCGGCGCCGTCGTCCGCGCCGACAGCCGCCGGCTGCCCTTCCTCGCCGGCACCTTCGACGCGGTCACCAGCATCTGGCTGCTGCACCTGCTGGACGCCCCCGACGTCCGCGCCGTCGTCGCCGAGTGCGCCCGCGTGCTGCGCCCCGGCGGGGTGTACGTGACCACCGTCGACAAGGCCGACGCGCACGACGTCGGCAGCGACATCGACGCCGTCCTCGCCTCCCGCCCGCGCCGCCCGGCCCGGGACGCCGCCGGCACGGTCACCGGGCACGCCGTCCGGCACGGGCTCGAGCCGGCCGGCCACACCACATTCCCGGGCACCGGTCAGGGCCGCAGCCCGCGCACCACCATCGCCGACCTGCGCCGCGGCTGGTTCACCCAGCTGCCGCCGGGCGACCCGCGCATCGAGGAGTACGCTGCCCGCCTGGCCGAACTCCCGCACCAGGACCGGCCCCGCCCCGACCCGTCGTTCACCCTGCGCGCGTTCCGCAAGCCACCCGGGACCTGACCGCCGGGGGCCGCACTCAGCCGTGATCCCCGGGAGGCCTCCTCGCGCTCACCGAGTCCCGGCTGCCGGCCCAGCCCGAGAATCCGTGAGGTGCCACCGGGCCCGCGGGATGTCGGTCCTCACCGTCGGCGTTGAGTCCGGAGCTACGGTGCAATGGTGAGCAACGACCAAACTGCTCACCAGGATCGCGGCCAAGTCCAGCGCCTGATCGCGCAGCAACCTGCACCTGGGACGTCCACGAGCAGTGGTGAGCCCTTCATCCGGCCGGTGGAGGACGCCCCGCCCGCAACCGGAGGTCAGCCCTCGTCGAGGTGCAGGCCCCGGCGGATCGCCCGTTCCACCGGCGAGTAGTCCCCGTCCGGCCGGTCCAGCTCGTACGGCACCGCCGGGTGCAGCGGGGGCTGGGCCATGAACCGGGGCCGGGTGCCGTGGTGCGGCTGGGCCGCATGGACCAGGAACGGATGGCACAGGTAGACGTCACCGGGGCGGCCGGTGGCGTATGCCTGCCGGCGGTGCGCCGTGGCCTCGACCAGCTTCGGTGCGATCTCCAGCCCCGACACGCCCGCCTCGCCGTACGGCTGCAGCAGCGGCGGCACGTCCAGGTGGGAGCCGACCCGGATCCGGGTCGGTGCGTCCTCCTCGGTCACCTCGCTGAACAGGAAGAGCATCAGCAGCGCGCGGTCCCGGGAACGCAGATTGGTGTGGTACCAGTTCGCGCCCTCGGGCAGATAGCTGCCTTCGATGTGCCAGCCGGTGTCGTTCGGCTCCTCGGCGTGCGGGAACCGCAGCGGAAAGGTGCCCAGCGCATAGCGCGGCTGCCAGCGGCCCTCGCCAACGAGCAGGTCGAACGCCCTGTGCAGCACGGGGGAGTTGGCCGCGGCCGCGAAGGGGCCCTGCGCCATGCCGCCCACCCGCACCACCGGGTCCTTCCAGGTGCCCGGGTCCGCCGGGTCGTACCCCGTCTCCTGCCACAGCAGCCGCGCGCAGTCCTGCGCGACGCGCGGCGGAAAGGCGTCCTCGATCTTCACGAAGCCGTCGGCGAGGAAGCGGGTTGCGAGGTCGTCGTCCACAGGGCCCCATGGTGCGGCGCCTCCCGCCTCCGCGCACCCGATTTTTTTGCGGTTACGGCAACACGGGTGGCCGCGCTCCGGTACGCCGGAGCAGGCTGGCCCCACCCGAGCGGAGAGGCTGACCACCATGGCACACGACCACCCCACCCACCACGGCCACGCCCATGGGGGCGACACCGACTGGGGTGCGCTGGCGGCCCTGCTGGAGGCGGAGGCGGAGCTGCACGCCCCGGCATATGGGCAGGCGATGGCCTGGCTGGGTGAGGAGGCCGCCGCACCCGGCCTGATCGTGGACGCGGGCAGCGGGCCCGGGGTGATCGCCTGCCAGTTCGCGCAGGTGTTCCCGGGTGCCCGGGTGGTGGCGGTCGACGCCTCCGAGCCGCTGCTGGAGCGCGCCCGCGCCCGTGCCGCCCGGCTCGGCGTCGCCGGCCGCTTCAACACCCTCGCCGGTGAACTCCCCGACGTGCTCGACCGGTTGGACGCTCCGGCGGACCTGCTGTGGGCCAGCCGGAGCCTGCACCACCTGGGCGACCAGAAGGCCGCGCTCACCGCCTTCGCCGCCCGGCTCGCCCCCGGCGGCACGCTGGCCATCCTGGAGGGCGGCCTGCCCTCCCGCTATCTGCCCCGGGACCTGGGCTTCGGCCGCCCCGGCCTGCACGCCCGCCTCGACGCGGCCCAGGAGGACCGCTTCGCCCGGATGCGCGCCGAACTCCCCGGCGCCGTCGCCGAGGCCGAGGACTGGCCCGCCCTGCTGGCGGCGGCGGGCCTGAAGCACACCGGCACCCGCAGCTTCCTGCTCGACGTGCCGGCTCCCGTCCCGGACCGGGTGCGTGCCTTCGTCGCCGGGGTGCTGGGCCGCACCCGGGAGATCCACGCCGACGCCCTGGACGCCGAGGACCGCGCCACCCTCGACCGCCTCCTCGACCCGGCCGACCCGGGCAGCGTCCACCGCCGCCCCGACGTGTTCGTCCTGGCGGCCCACACCGTGCACCGCGCGGTGCGCACGGCGTAGCAACTCACCCACGTGACGCTTGACTTGGAGCGCGCTTCATGTGGTGGACTCCCCGATGTCATCGCACAGAGGGGGATTCGATGAACGACGCTCCGGTCGCGCTCATCACCGGCGGCGGCACCGGCATCGGCGCCGCCGTGGCCCGGCAGCTGCTGGAGGCCGGGTACCGGGTCACCGTCACCGGGCGCACGGAAGGGCGACTGCGTGACTTCGCCGGCGGACTCGGCGATCCGGAGGGGCTGCTGACGGTCGCCGGGAACGCCGCGGAGTTCGAGGACGTGCAGCACGCGGTGGACCGCACGCTCAAGGCGTACGGCCGGCTCGACACCGTCGTCGCCAACGCCGGCTTCGCCACCCACGACTCGGTCGCGGACGGCGACCCGGCCGGCTGGACCGAGATGGTCCTCACCAACGTCCTCGGCCCGGCGCTGCTCATCCGTGCCTCCGTCGAGGCGCTGAAGGAGTCCCGCGGCCGGATCGTCCTCGTCGGCAGCGTCGCCGGCTTCGTGAACACGCCGGGCAACCTCTACGGCGCGACCAAGTGGGCGGTCACCGGGCTCGCCGAGAACACCCGGCGCCAGGTCACGGAGTTCGGCATCGGCGTGACGCTGGTCGCCCCCGGCCGGGTGGAGACGCCCTTCTGGGACGGGCTGGGCAGCCTGCCCCCGGGGCGCCTCCTCACCTCCGACCAGATCGCCGACTCGATCGTCTGGGCGATCCGGCAACCGGCCGGGGTCGACGTCAACACGGTCGTCGTACGTCCGCTGGGTCAGCCCAACTGAACTACGTGACCGATCAGTTGTTCTGCAGGAACTGCTGGGCCAACTGGTTCCCCAGCGAGACGGCGGCGCTGTGGTTCTCGATGGGGGACACCTTCGAATTCTTGAACAGGATGTAGGTCACGCCGGAGTCGGCGCCCCCGGTCGCCGGGTCGGGGTCGATGCCGAGCGCCTTGGCGGTGGCGTACGAGGCCTCGCCGATGATGTTCGTGGGGCCGGTGTCGCCGACGACGGCGTACTCGACCTTGTTGTTGTAGATGACCGCGACCACGCCGCCGCCCTTGATGCCGGCGCCGGAGTAGTCCCAGATGCCGCTGGCGCTGGGCACCACGACGTAGGGCAGCGACTCCGCCTTCAACGGCTTGCCGTCGGACTGGTGGAAGGCGGTGTCGTCCTGGTACCAGGGGTCGCGGTCCTCGTTGCAGTTGGCGGTGCGCTGCCCGTCGCAGTCGATGTCCATGTCGGCCTTCCAGAAGACCGCGCCGTTCTTGCCGCACACGGGGACCGTGGCCGACGTCTCGTCGTCGGTCCGGTACTTGCCGTGGGATATCTGCGAACAGGACGTCACCTTGGCGAGCAGGTCGGCCGCGCTGACCGTGCCCTCCTGGGCGGACCTGGGAGCGGGGCTCGCGGAGGCGTGCGCGGGCAGGAGCCCGGCGGCGAGCAGGGCGGCACCAAAGGCCGTGGCGAGGCTCAGTGATCGAAGACGCACTGTGGGGGTACCCTTCTGTTAGGAAAGTTTCCTTACTGGGTGTCGTACAAAGTGGACCCGTTTACATGCTCCCGTCAAGTCTCGAGTTGCGAACTCCCGTTCTCCGTGCGGATTGCGGTGGTTCGCGACGGTGGCGAGACTGAGGAGGGGGACGATCCGGACATCCGGAGGCGAGACGCATGTTCGTACGTGCGGTGTACGCGACGGGCGATCCGGCGCACCTGAGCACGGCCCTGAGGGCGCTGAACACCGAGGGGCGCGATCTGCTCGAGGAGCGGCCCGGTTACCGGGGCGCCGGCGTCTTCGTCGACCGCGAACTGGGCAAGCTGCTCACGGTGAGCTGGTGGGAGTCCGAGGCGGCGCGGTCCAACAGCGACCACGTGATGCGCGAGCGGCGGCCCGCGCTGCTGCAGCCCTTCGCGGGCACCGTGGCGGTGGAGAACTACGAGGCCGTGGTGTTCCACCCGGAGCACCGGCCCGTCACCGGTGGCGGGCTGCGGGTGACCCGGATCGAGTTCGCGCCGGCGGACGCGGTCTTGGCCGCCGAGACCTTCCGCGCCGGCGTGCTGCCCCGGCTGGAGCTCCTGCCGGGCTTCGCCGGGGCGGCCCTGCTCCTGGACCGCGAGCGCGGCCGTGGCATGGCCGGCGTCCTCTTCGCCGACCGCCACGCCCTGGCCGCGTCCCGCGCGGGCCAGGCGGCGGCCCGCCGCGAGGGCACGGTGAAGGCGCACGTCACGGTGGTCACCCTGGAGGAGTTCGAGATCCTGCACACGCTGGTGCGTGCCGACTGAGCCGGAAACCGCGTCCGCCGAGGTCGGAGCGCCGGTTCCGCCGGGGGGCGCGTGCCGGGCGTGCGACCGGGCCGTTCCGATGGCGCGAGCCGGTGTCGCTGGGGGCGTGCGAGGGGGCTGTGCTGTGGGGGCGTGTGCCGGGGCGAGCGCCGCTCGGCGCACGCCGTCCGCCCCGCCGGTCGGGCGGGAGGGACGGCCGTGCGGCGGGGCGGGGTCAGGCGACGTCGAAGGCGGCCGGGTCGGGGCCCAGGCGGCGGTCCTCGTTCAGCGCGCTGATCGCCGCGAGGTCCTCGTCGTCCAGGCTGAAGTCGAACACCTCGATGTTCTCCCTGATCCTGGACGGCGTCACGGACTTGGGGATGACGATGTTGCCGAGCTGGACGTGCCAGCGCAGCACCACCTGGGCCGGGGTGCGGTTGTGCTTCTGTGCGATCGCCACGATCGCCGGCACCTCCAGCAGGCCCTTGCCCTGGCCCAGCGGCGACCACGCCTCGGTCGCGATGCCGTGCTCGGCGTGGAACTCCCGCGCGGCGTGCTGCTGGAGATGCGGGTGCAGCTCGATCTGGTTGACCGCCGGGATCACCGAGGTCTCGGAGATCAGCCGCTCGAGGTGCTCGGGCAGGAAGTTGGACACGCCGATGGCGCGCACGCGGCCGTCGGCGAGCAGCTTCTCGAACGCCTTGTAGCTGTCGACGTACGTGTCCCGGGCCGGCAGCGGCCAGTGGATCAGGTACAGGTCGACGTGGTCGAGGCCCAGCTTCTCCAGCGACGTGTCGAAGGCGCGCAGCGTCGCGTCGTACCCCTGGTCGCCGTTCCAGAGCTTGGTGGTGACGAAGATGTCCTCGCGGGGGAGGCCGGAGGCCGCGATGGCCCTGCCGGTGCCCTCTTCGTTGCCGTAGATCGCGGCTGTGTCGATGCTGCGGTACCCGGCCTCCAGCGCCGTGGCGACGGCCCGCTCGGCCTCGTCGTCCGGCACCTGCCACACGCCGAAGCCCAGCTGGGGCATCTCGACGCCGTTGTTGAGGATGATCGGGGGGACCTTGCTGCTCACGAGCTTCCTGATCCTTCGGTTGTCGACAGGTGGGACCTACATCGTCAACGATCACGCGCCGCGATGCATTCCTGAACCGCGAATTCGCCACAACTGACCGACGAGTCGGTCCATGGGGCACGGATCGGCCGCAACCATGGGCTGACCGCGCGGGCAGGGGGCGTCGTCAGGACCGGTAGAGGGCCTCGACCTCGTCGGCGTACGCCTTCTCGATCGCCTTCCGCTTCAGCTTCAGCGACGGCGTCAGCAGGCCGTGCTCCTCGGTGAACGGCTGCGCCAGGATGCGGAAGGTGCGGATCGACTCGGCCTGGGAGACGAGCGTGTTGGCGGCGACCACCGCGCGCCGGACCTCCGTCTCCAGGTCCGGGTCGCGCACCAGCTGGGCCGGGGACATCGACGGCTTGCCGCGCATCTGCAGCCAGTGCTCGACGGCCTCCAGGTCGAGGGTGACCAGGGCGGCGATGTAGGGGCGGTCGTTGCCGACCACGAGGCACTGGCCCACCAGCGGGTGATCGCGGACCCGCTCCTCCAGCACGCCGGGGGAGACGCTCTTGCCGCCGGAGGTCACGAGGATCTCCTTCTTGCGGCCGGTGATGGTCAGATAGCCGTCCTCGTCCAGGGAGCCGAGGTCCCCGGTGGCCAGCCAGCCGTCGTGCAGGCTCTCGTCCGTGGCCTTGGGGTTGTTGAGGTAGCCCTGGAAGACGTTGGCGCCGTGCAGCCAGACCTCGCCGTCGTCGGCGATGTGCACGGTCGTCCCGGGAATGGCCTGGCCGACGGTGCCGTAGCGGGTGCGCTCGGGCGGGTTGGCCGTCGCCGCGGCCGTCGACTCGGTCAGGCCGTAGCCCTCGTAGATCTGCACGCCCGCGCCCGCGAAGAACAGCCCCAGCCGGCGGTCCATGCCGGAACCGCCGGACATCGCGTTGCGTATGCGGCCGCCCATGGCCGCGCGCACCTTCGCGTACACCAGCTTGTCGAAGAGCTGGTGCTGCATGCGCAGCCCCGCCGACGGACCGGGCCCGATGCCCCAGGCCTTCGCCTCCACGGCCTCCGCGTACTTCACCGCGATGTCGACCGCCTTCTCGAACGGCCCCGCCTTGCCCTCCTTCTCCGCCTTGCGCCGCGAGGCGTTGAAGACCTTCTCGAAGATGTACGGCACCGCGAGGATGAAGGTCGGCCGGAACGCCTGCAGGTCGGGCAGCAGGGCGGCGGCGTTCAGCTGCGGCTGGTGGCCGAGGCGGACCCTGCCGCGGATGGTGGCGACCTCCACCATGCGCCCGAAGACGTGGGCGAGCGGCAGGAACAGCAGGGTGGACGCCTCGTCGTTCTTCTTGGAGTGGAACACCGGCTCCCAGCGCCCGACCACGCTGTCCGCCTCGAACATGAAGTTGCCGTGCGAGAGCACACAGCCCTTGGGGCGGCCGGTGGTGCCCGAGGTGTAGATGATCGTGGCGATCGAGTCCGGGGTGACCGCCTGCCGGTGCCGGTGCACCAGCTCGTCGTCCAGGTGCGCCCCGGCGTCGTACAGCTCCTGCACGCAGCCCGAGTCCAGCTGCCACAGCTGCCGCAGCTGCGGGAGGCGGTCGATGACGGTGGCGATCGTCATCGCGTGGTCCTCGTGCTCCACGATCGCGGCGGTGCACTCGGCGTCGTAGAGCATCCAGAAGCACTGCTCGGCGGAGGAGGTGGGGTAGACGGGCACGACCTGGGCGCCGATCGACCACAGCGCGAAGTCGAACAGGGTCCACTCGTAGCGGGTGCGGGACATGATCGCGACCCGGTCGCCGAACCGGATGCCGCTGGCCAAAAGGCCCTTGGCCAGGGCCATGACCTCGTCGCGGAACTCGGCGGACGTCACGTCGCGCCACTGCCCGAGGGCGTCCTTGCGGCCGAGAGCGACGTGCAGCGGGTCCGTCTCCGCATGCTCGAAGACCACGTCGGCCAGGCCGCCCACCGGCGGCGCCGACGTGAGCGGCGGGTTGGTGAACTCGCGCAACTCTCGCTCCCCGGTCCTCGCTCCTTGATCACGTCCGTGATGCTCGACACAGCGCCGTGAAAGCTACCCCACACGTTCATCGGAGGGGAGGGGGGCGGAAACCGAGCAAACCTCGCCTTTTCCCCGGCCGAGGGGTGGAAAATGCCCGCACATGGGGAAGGGCCGGACACAATACTGACGGGTCAGTAAGGTTCGGTTCCGTAATCTCCACCGAATCTGTACGCGCCGATTACCGCCCCTGACCTCGGCAGGCGCGCCCTGTGCCGCACGTCAGCCGCCGCGTCGCCGCAGCCGTTCACCGCCCGCGAGAACGGCCGCCGCGAGCGCGTTCGCCGCGCCCTGAGCCGCGGTCGGGCGGCGGCCGTGGACGAGGACGAAGTCGACCTTGCCCAGCTCCGGCAGCCCCGCGCGGTCCGGGAGGCGGAACAGGCCCGGCGGGATCAGCCGGCGGGAGTGCGCCATCACGCCGAGGCCGGCGCGGGCCGCGGCGATGAGCCCGTTGAGGCTGCCGCTCGTGCACACGATCCGCCACTCCCGGCCCTGCCGCTCCAGCGCCTGAAGCGCGCGGGCCCGGGTGATGCCCGGCGGCGGGTACGCGATCAGCGGGACGGGCCGGTCGGCGTCCAGGCGCAGCCGCTCGGCGCCGATCCACACCAGGTCGTCCTGCCAGACCAGCGTCCCGCGCGGATCCTCCGGGCGGCGCTTGGCCAGCACCAGGTCCAGCTTCCCGTCCGCCAGCTGCTCGTGCAGGGTCCCGGACAGCTCGACCGTCAGCTCCAGGTCGACCTCCGGATGGTCGTAACGGAAGCCCTCCAGGATCTCCGGCAGCCGGGTGAGGACGAAGTCCTCCGAGGCGCCGAACCGCAGCCTGCCCCGCACCCGCGTGCCGGAGAAGAACGCGGCCGCCTGCTCGTGCACCTCCAGCAGCCGGCGCGCGAAGCCCAGCATCGCCTCGCCGTCCTCGGTCAGCTCCACGGAGTGGGTGTCCCGGGAGAACAGCTGCCGCCCGGCCGCGTCCTCCAGCCGGCGCACGTGCTGGCTGACCGTGGACTGGCGCAGCCCGAGCCGCCGGGCCGCCTGAGTGAAGCTGAGCGTCTGGGCGACCGCCAGGAAGGTGCGCAGCTGCGTCGGGTCGTACACGGTGCGAGGCTATCGCGCATCGTGATGACAGTCAGAGTGGTATGTGGGATTCCCGATCGAGGTGGCGGGGAGGACGATGGAGGGGGGCCCTGCGGGCCCCGGGACCGGAGCGAGATCCGGAACCGCCCAAGAGCGACGCACAGCAATCGGAGCACCGTGAAACGCCTGCGCTGGCCCCGTTGGATGCCGATCGACCCGTACATCGTCCTGCTGCTCGCGACGGTGTGCCTCGCGGCGCTGCTGCCGGCCCGGGGAACGGGCGCCCATGTGACCTCCGGCGCGTCGACGGCCGCGATCGCCCTGCTCTTCTTCCTCTACGGCGCCCGGCTGTCCACCCGCGAGGCGCTCGACGGACTGCGCCACTGGCGGCTCCACGGCACGGTGCTGGTCTGCACGTTCGTCATCTTCCCGGTGCTCGGGCTGGGCGCGCGCGGCCTGGTGCCCGTCCTGCTGACCCAGCCGCTCTACCAGGGCCTGCTGTTCCTGACGCTGGTGCCGTCCACCATCCAGTCGTCCATCGCCTTCACCTCCATCGCACGCGGGAACGTGCCCGCCGCGATCTGCGCCGGCTCCTTCTCCTCGCTGGTCGGCATCGTCGTGACCCCGCTGCTGGCGGCCGGGCTGCTCGGCAGCAGCGGCGGCGGGTTCTCCGCCGACTCGGTGGTGAAGATCGTCCTGCAACTGCTGGTGCCGTTCCTGGCCGGGCAGGTGCTGCGGCGGTGGATCGGGGGCTTCGTCGCCCGGCACAAGAAGGTCCTCGGACTGGTCGACCGCGGCTCGATCCTGCTCGTCGTCTACACGGCGTTCAGCGAGGGCATGGCCCAGGGCATCTGGCACCAGGTGAGCCCCGTGCGGCTCGGCGCGCTGCTCGTCGTCGAGGCGGCGCTGCTCGCCGTGATGCTGGTGCTGACCTGGTACGGCGGCCGGGCACTCGGCTTCGGCCGGGAGGACCGGATCGCCATCCAGTTCGCGGGCTCGAAGAAGTCCCTCGCCTCGGGGCTGCCCATGGCGAGCGTCCTCTTCGGCGCCCACGCCTCCCTGGCCGTGCTGCCGCTGATGCTCTTCCATCAGATGCAGCTGATGGTCTGCGCGGTCATCGCCAAGCGCCGGGCCCGTGATCCGGAGGGCGCCCGAAAGGACGCCGCCGAGAGCCCGGCCGCCGGCGTGGTCCAGGGACCGCAGGACCGTGTCCTGCGCTGACCCCGGCGCCTTCGGGGCCCGCGACGGGCAGGGCGGCCGCCAAAGCACAGCCCGGTCACCCGGTCGCCGGCGCGGAAGCGGCTCACCCCCTCGCCGACCGCCACCACCTCGCCCGCCACCTCGCCGCCGAGCGGGATCGGCTCGGCGGCCTCGGCGGCCTCGGCGACCTTGCGGACGACCGGCAGGGTGACGCCGACCGCTGCGCAGCGCACCAGCGGTTCCCCCCCGGGGCCGGGTTCGGGCACCGGGACCTCCTCCAGGAACAGGGGGCCGTCGGCGGACTCGTACCGGACGTGACGCATCGCAATCTCCTCGCCGGGCAGCCCGGCGCATCAAGCGTTGGGAAGACCCATGAAGTCGTTGGGTGCCCCAACGGTAAGGGAGGTTCATGGGGAAGCCCAACGATTCCTGGATAGGCTGCCGTCATGGCCGAAGCACCCCTGCCCGCGATCCGCTCCCTGCCCAGCTGGCTGCTCGGCCGGGCCGCCGCCCGGGGCCGCGCCCTGGTCGCCGGTGCCCTCGCCGCCGAGGGCATGAAGATGTGGCACCACGTGGTCCTCTCGGCCGTGCGCGACCTCGCCCCCGTCGCCCAGGCGGACCTCGGGCGCAGCATCGGCCTGGACCCCAAGGACCTGGTGGGCATCCTGAACGACCTGCAGGGCGCCGGCCTCGTCGTCCGCGCCCCCGACGCCCGTGACCGGCGCAAGAACGCGGTGTCCCTCACCGACGACGGCGCCCGGCTCCTCGCGCGCTGCGAACAGGCGGCCCGCGCGGCCAACGACGAGCTGCTCGCCCCGCTGACCGCTGCCGAACGGGAGCAGTTCACGGGCCTGTTGATCCGGATTTCCGGCACGGACGGCTGACGGCCGCTAACGTTCCGTCATGACCGCAGCCGTCCTGCTCGACCCGCAGCGCACCGCCCTCGTCCTCGTCGATCTGATGGAACGCATCGTCGCGCTGCCCCTCGAACCCCGCAAAGGCCCCGATGTGCTCGCCCGGGCCGAGGAGCTGGCGAGCGGCTTCCGTGCCGCCGTGGCACCCGTCGCGGTCGTCCGGACCGAGCGGCCGAGCGTCGCCGAGCAGCCGCCCGGCAGCGGGCTGGTGCCGGGCCTGCTCCGGGACGGCGACCTGGAGGTGGTCAAGCGGACCGTCGGCGCCTTCCGGGACACCGGCCTCGACGAGCGGCTGCGCGAACGCGGCGTCACCACCCTGGTGCTCGCCGGCATCGCCACCAACCTCGGCGTCGAGTCCACCGCCCGCGCCGCCGCCGACCTCGGCTACGACCTCGTCTTCGTCCACGACGCGATGGCGGCGTTCACGGCCGCCGAGCACGAGGCGTCGGTGCGGCTGGACTTCCCGCGGCTCGGCACGGTGGTGCAGACGGCCCAGGTGCGGTTCGCGCCCTGATCCCTCACACCAGCGTGCCGCCGCCGTCCACCACGACCACCGAGCCGGTGCTGTAGCCGCCGCGCATCAGATACAGGTACGCCTCCGCCACGTCGGCGGGCTCGCCCACCCGGCCCACGGGCAGCGAACCGGCGGCGGACGCGTACAGACCCTCGCGCTCCGCCTCGGGCAGGTCCCGCCACAGCTCGGTGCGGACCACGCCCGGCGAGACCGCGTTGACGCGGACCGGGGCGATCTCCAGGGCGAGTGCGCGGGTGAGCGACTGCATCGCCCCGCACAGGCTCGCCGCGACGGTCGTGCCCGGCATCGGGCGCCTGCCCGCGGTGCCGGTCGTCAGCACGACCGAGCCGCCCGGCCGGATCCCCGGGGCGCCGTGCCTGACGGCCGTGTACGCACCCCACAGACGCGTGTCCAGGAACCGCCGGGCCCGCCCCAGGTCCGTCTCGGCGAGGCTGCCCATCAGCAGCGACTCACCGGCCGTGTACACCAGGTGGTCGAAGCCGCCGACGCGGGCGAAGAAGCCGCGCACCGCCTCCTCGTCGGTCGCGTCCAGCACGTGTCCCGCGGCGCTCTCGGGCAGCCGCTTCAGCGCGGCGTCCACGCTCTCCCGCCGGCGCGAGGCGACGACCACCTCCGCGCCCTCGCGGGCGGCGCCCTCCGCGACCGCCAGCCCGATGCCCGCCGTACCCCCGATGACGACGATCCGCTGTCCTCGCAGGCTCATGTGGTTCCCCTTCCGTGATCGGCCGACGACGCGTCGACTCCGTGACCGGTCGACGACCCGTCGACGCGATCAAGCCTGCGACGGCCCCCGGCCCGCCGTCCAAGACCTCTTCGGACGGCGGCGATACCCTGAAGGCATCGCCGACCGGGACGGAAGGGGGTGGCCATGGACCTCGACCTGCGGAAGGTGCGCTACTTCACGGCGGTCGCCGAGCTGCTGCACTTCGGGCGCGCCGCCGAGCGGCTGCACATCGCCCAGCCGGTGCTGAGCCGCCAGATCCGCGCGCTGGAGAAGGACTTGGGTGCCGCACTCTTCGAACGCGACAGCCACGGAGTCGCGTTGACCGCGGCTGGACGGCAACTCATGGACGACGCCCGCCCCTTGCTCGCCGCCGCCGACGCCACCCGGCGCCGGGTGCGGCGGACCGCCCGGGGCCCACGCCGGCTCGACGTCGGCTTCCGGGCCGGCGTCGTCGTCACGCCGGCCCTGCGGGCTTTCGGCGCCGCCCACCCGGACGTCGACGTCCGGACCCGCCGCGTCGAGTGGGACGACCAGGAGCGCCTGATCCTCGACGGGACCGTCGACCTCGCCTACGTGCGCCGCCCCATCGACGAGCGCGGCCTCGCACTGCTTGCCCTGTTCACCGAGGCCCGCGTCGCGATGCTGCCCGCGGACCACCGGCTCGCCGGGAAGCGGGAGCTGGCCCTGTCCGACCTGGACGGCGAGCGATGGCTGCGCTACGCCGACCCCGGCCCCGACGACGTGCCGATCCGCAGCGTCGAGGAGAAGTTCGAACGGGTGGCGGCGGGCACGGGCATCACGCTCGTACCGGTGTCGATCGCCGAGCAGTACTCCCGCCCGGACATCACCTACGTGCCCGTACCGGACGCGGAACCCGACCAGGTGTACCTGGCCTGGGAGGCCGGCCGCCGCTCACCGCTGATCGCGGCGTTCGCCGAGGCGGCACGCTCGCTCGCCCCGCACTAGGACTCCCGGCTGCGGCGGGGCCCCGCGGCGCAGGGGGCGCTCCCCGCCGGCCGGAGCCCCGCCGCCGTGCCGCGGCGGGCCGGTCAGCCCTGGGCGGCCGCCTCCCGCAGGGCGATCCGGTCCTCACCCGCGTACACGTTCATCGAGCTGCCCCGCAGGAAGCCCACCAGCGTCAGGCCGCTCTCCGCCGCAAGGTCCACCGCCAGCGACGACGGCGCCGACACCGCCGCCAGCACCGGGATGCCCGCCATCACGGCCTTCTGCGCCAGCTCGAACGAGGCCCGGCCGGAGACCAGCAGCACCGTCCGTGACAGCGGCAGCGCCCCGCTCTGCAGCGCACGGCCGACCAGCTTGTCGACCGCGTTGTGCCGGCCCACGTCCTCCCGTATGTCCAGCAGCTGCCCGTCCTCGGTGAACAGCGCGGCCGCGTGCAGGCCCCCGGTCCGGTCGAATACCCGCTGGGCCGCGCGCAGCCGGTCGGGGAGGCTCGCCAGCAGCTCCGGGGTGACCCGGACCGGCGGCGTGTCGGCGATGGGCCAGCGGGCTGTCGTACGGACCGCGTCCAGGCTGGCCTTGCCGCACAGCCCGCACGAGGAGGAGGTGTAGACGTTCCGCTCCAGGGAGAACTCCGGCAGGGTGACGCCCGGCGCGGTCTGCACGTCCACCACGTTGTAGGTGTTCGCGCCGCCCTCACCCGTCGCCCCGGCGCAGTAGACGATGTTCCGCAGATCCGACGCGCGGGCCAGCACGCCCTCGCTCACCAGGAAGCCGGCCGCCAGCGCGAAGTCGTCGCCCGGGGTGCGCATGGTGATGGCGAGCGGCTTGCCGTTCAGCCGGATCTCCAGCGGTTCCTCGGCGACGAGCGTGTCCGGCCGGGTGGAGAGGGCCCCGTCCCGGATGCGGAGGACCTTGCGTCGTTCCGTGACTCGTCCCATGTCCTGATCAGCCCCGGTTCTGTACGTGCTGGTAGCCGAAACGGCCCTTGATGCAGAGATTGCCGTGGGTCACCGGGTTGTCGTGCGGCGAGGTGACCTTGACGATCTCATTGTCCTGCACATGGAGCGTGAGGTTGCAGCCCACTCCGCAGTAGGCGCACACCGTCGTCGTCTCCGTCTGCCGTGACTCGTCCCAGGTACCCGCCGCCCGCATGTCGAACTCCGTCTTGAACGACAGCGCCCCGGTCGGGCACACCTCGATGCAGTTGCCGCAGTACACGCAGGCCGAGTCGGTCAGCGGCGCGTCGTGCTCGACGGCGATCCGGGCGTCGAAGCCGCGCCCGGCGACCGAGATCGCGAAGGTGTTCTGCCACTGGTCCCCGCAGGCGTCGACGCACTTGTAGCACAGGATGCACTTGGCGTAGTCGCGCACGTACAGGTCGTTGTCCAGCTTCGGGTCCTCGTTCAGCCGTGCCGCGTCCGGGCCGAAGCGGTCCGGCTTCGCCTCGTACTCCTTGATCCACTCGGCGGCCCGCGGCGTGGTCGACAGGTCGGCCGAGGAGGCGAGCAGCTCCAGGACGATCTTCCGGCTGTGCCGGGCCCGCTCGGTGTCCGTGCGGACCTCCATGCCCGGCTCCGCCCGGCGCGAGCAGGCCGGCACCAGCGTCCGGGACCCCTCCACCTCCACCACGCACACCCGGCAGGCGTTCTTCGGCCGCAGCGTGTCGCCCTGGCACAGGGTCGGGATGTCCTTGCCGGCGGCGCGGCAGGCGTCGAGCAGGGTCGAACCCTCCGGGACCCGCGCCTGCTCGCCGTCGATCGTGCACTCGACCAGCCGGCGCGGGATCCCCAGCGGTATCGCGGTCATTCGTAGGCCCCCAGACGGTCGATGGCGGATTCCACGGCGTTCCACGCGGTCTGGCCCAGACCGCAGATCGAGGCGTCCCGCATCGCCCGGCCCACCTCGCGCAGCAGGGCGATGTCCGGGGCGGCGCCGGGTCCGGTGCGGTCCGCGATCCGGCGCAGCGCCTCCTCCTGCCGGACCGTCCCGACCCGGCACGGCACGCACTGCCCGCAGGACTCCTCCCGGAAGAACTCGGCGATGCGCAGCAGCAGCCGGGGCAGCGGCACGCTGTCGTCGAAGGCCATCACCACCCCCGAGCCGAGCGTCGTGCCCGCCTGACGGGTGCCTTCGAAGGTGAGCGGGACGTCCAGCTCGTCGGGCCGTACGAACCCGCCGGCCGCCCCGCCCAGCAGCACCGCCCGCAGGCCGTCCCGCACGCCGGCCAGCTCCAGCAGTTCGCCGAGCGTCGCGCCGAACGGCAGCTCGTACACGCCGGGCCGGGCCACGCTCCCGGAGACGCAGAACAGCTTCGGCCCGGTGGAGCGGGCCGTGCCGAGCGCCGCGTACGCCGCGGCGCCCATCGTCAGGATCGGCAGGACGTTGACCAGCGTCTCCACGTTGTTCTCGACCGTCGGCCTGCCGAACAGACCCTGCTCCACCGGGAACGGCGGCTTGGAGCGCGGCTCGCCCCGGTAGCCCTCGATCGAGTTGAACAGGGCCGTCTCCTCGCCGCAGATGTAGGCGCCCGCGCCGCGCCGGATCTCGATGTCGAAGGCGTAGCCCTGGCCGAGGACGTCGTCCCCGAGGAAGCCGCGCGCGCGTGCCTGCGCGATCGCGTGCTCCAGGCGCCGCAGGGCGCGCGGGTACTCGCCGCGCAGATACAGGTAGCCCCGGTGGGCACCGGTCGCGTACGCCGCGATGGTCATCGCCTCGACCAGGGCGTACGGGTCGCCCTCCATCAGCACCCGGTCCTTGAAGGTGCCCGGCTCGGACTCGTCCGCGTTGCACACCAGGTAGTGCGGGTGGTCGGGCTGGGCCGCCGTGGCCTGCCACTTGCGGCCGGTGGGGAAGGCGGCGCCGCCGCGCCCGACCAGACCCGAGTCGGTGACCTCGCGGATCACGCCGGCGGGGCCCAGCTCGAAGGCGCGGCGCAGGGCCGCGTAGCCGCCGTGCGCCCGGTAGTCGTCCAGCGACGCGGGATCGACCGTGCCGACGCGGCGCAGCAGGATCAGCCCGTCCCGGCCGGCCTGCGGCACGGCCCGGGCCGCGGGCGGCTCCTGCGCGGCCGAGTCGGGGGAGCGCGCGGCGAGCACGGCCGCCTCGGCGGTCGCCGGCGCCGACACCGCCGTACGCACCGGATCGCCCGCCCGGATCGCCAGCGCGGCCGGGGCGCGCTCGCACAGACCCAGACAGGGACTGCGCTCCACGCTCACCCCGCTCGCCGGGCCGAGCCGCTCCTCGACCTCCGCGCACAGCTCGCCCGCCCCGGCCGCCGTGCAGGCCAGGTCGGTGCACATGTGCAGGACCGTCGCGGGGCGCGGGCGCACCGAGAACATGGCGTAGAACGTCGCCACGCCGTACGCCTCCGCGGGCGGCACGGTGAGCCTGCGGCACAGGTAGTCGAGGGCGCCCTCGCTGATCCAGCCGACCCGGTCGTTGAGCGCGTGCAGCCCCGGCAGGAGCAGATCGCGCCGGTCGCGGGCCTCCCGGCCGCCCCGCGCCCACCTCAGTTCGGCGTCCGTGCGGTCGGCGCCCTCCCACGCGGACTCGGGCGGGCCCAGCAGGGCGTCCACGGCGGCCCGTTCCTCGTCCGTCGGCTTGCTGTCGCCGAAGTGCAGATCCACGCCTCACCTCACGTACGTCGTGGCCGGGAGCTTCTCGATGCGGATCGCCGACGCCTTGAACTCCGCCGTCCCGGCGATGGGGCAGTTGGCCTCGATCGTCAGCTGGTTGGTGTCCACCTCGTCGGGGAAGTGGAAGCTCATGAAGGCCAGGCCCGGCCGCAGCGCGGTGTCGATCCACACCGGCGCCAGCACCGACCCGCGCCGCGAGCTGACCCGCACTTCCTCGCCGACCACGACCCCGTACCGCTCGGCGTCCTCCGGACACAGCTCGATGTACTCGCCGCGCCGCAGCGGAGAGGCGAAACCGCCGCTCTGCACGCCGGTGTTGTAGGAGTCCAGGCGCCGTCCGGTGGTGAGCCGGATGGGGTACTCCTCGTCGGTGAGGTCCACCGGCGGATCGTGCTGTACCAGCCCGAACGGCGCGGGCCTGCCCCGCCGTTCGGTGTCGGTCTCCCACAACCGCCCGTGCAGATACGTGGGTTCGAGTTGATCCGTGCTCGGGCACGGCCACTGGATGCCCTGATGCTCCTCCAGGCGCCGGTACGTCATCCCGTAGTGGTCCGGGGACACCGACCGCAGCTCGTTCCAGACGGCCTCCGCGTCGGCGTACTTCCAGTCGTGGCCGAGCCGGGCGGCCAGCTCGCAGATGATCTCGATGTCCTCGCGGGCCTCGCCGGGCGGGGTGATCGCCCGGCGCACCCGCTGCACCCGGCGCTCGCTGTTGGTGGTCGTGCCCTCGGTCTCCGCCCAGCCGGCGGTCGCCGGCAGCACCACGTCCGCCAGCTCGGCCGTCTTCGTCAGGAAGATGTCCTGCACGAGCAGGAAGTCCAGCGCCTTGAGCCGCCGCACGGCCTGTTCCGTGTCGGCCTCCGACTGCGCCGGGTTCTCCCCGATGCAGTAGACCGCCCGCAGCGCCCCCTCGTCCATCGCCTCGAACATCTCCGTCAGGTTCAGCCCGTAGTGCGGCTGGAGGACCGTGTCCCAGGCCGACTCGAACTTCAGCCGGATCTCCGCGTCGAGGATGTCCTGGAAGCCGGGCAGCCGGTTGGGGATCGCGCCCATGTCGCCGCCGCCCTGCACGTTGTTCTGCCCGCGCAGCGGCTGCAGCCCGGAGCCGTAGCGGCCGACGTGGCCGGTGAGCAGGGACAGGTTGATCAGCGCGCGGACGTTGTCGGTGCCGTTGTGGTGCTCGGTGATGCCGAGGGTCCAGCACA
Organism: Streptomyces sp. AF1A; assembly: GCF_047340315.1. Taxonomy (NCBI): domain Bacteria; kingdom Bacillati; phylum Actinomycetota; class Actinomycetes; order Kitasatosporales; family Streptomycetaceae; genus Streptomyces; species Streptomyces sp. AF1A. Next base: position 233,302 of record NZ_JBLEBI010000001.1, on the reverse strand, counting down.
GCTGGGCGCGCTCGGCGCGGGCGTAGGCGTGCGCCAGCTCCCGTATCGCCCGGGCCGGCACGCCGGTCACCTTCTCGGCGAGGGACAGGGTCCACGGCTCGACCAGCTTGCGGTACTCCTCGAACCCGGTGGTCGCGCGCTCGACGAACGTCTCGTTGACCAGCCCGGCGTGGATGATCTCCCGGCCGATCGCGTGCGCCATCGGGATGTCGGTGCCGACGTTCAGCCCGAGCCAGCTCTCCGCCCACTCCGCGGTCGAGGTCCGCCGCGGGTCCACCGCGTACATCCGGGCGCCGCCCCGGATGCCCTTCAGCACGTGCTGGAAGAAGATGGGGTGCGCGAAGCGGGCGTTGGAGCCCCACATCACGATGACGTCGGTGTGTTCGATCTCCTCGTACGACGAGGTGCCGCCGCCGGAGCCGAACGCCGCCGACAGCCCGGCGACACTGGGCGCGTGGCAGGTGCGGTTGCACGAGTCCACGTTGTGGGTGCCCATCACGACCCGGGCGAACTTCTGCGCCACGTAGTTCATCTCGTTGGTGGCGCGGGAGCAGGAGAACATCCCGAACGCGCCCCGGTTGCGCTCCAGGCCCCGGGCCGCCCGCTCCAGCGCCTCCTCCCACGTGGCCCGCCGGAACGGCTCGCCGCGCGAGTCCCGGACCAGCGGGTGGGTGAGCCGGGTGTAGGTCTTCGGCTGTCGTTTCCTCATGCGGCGCTCCTCAGCGCGAGCAGGTCCGATATGGCGTGCACGGTGCGCAGGGTGGGCACCTCCACGCCGGTGATCTCCGCGAGTTCGACGACGGCCGCGAGCAGCACGTCCAGCTCCAGCGGCCTGCCGCGCTCCAGGTCCTGGAGGGTGGAGGTGCGGTGGTCGCCGACGCGTTCGGCGCCCGCGAGCCGCCGTTCGATGGAGACGCCCACCTCGCAGCCCAGGGCCTGGGCGACGGACAGCGTCTCGCGCATCATCGTCTCGATGACCCGGCGGGTGCCGCCGTGCCGGCACATCTGCCGCATGGTGGCCCGGGCCAGGGCGCTGATGGGGTTGAAGGAGATGTTGCCGAGCAGCTTGAGCCAGATGTCGCCGCGCAGGTCCGGCTCCACGGGGCACTTCAGCCCGCCGGCCTGCATGGCCTCGCTGAAGCGCAGGCAGCGCGGGGAGATGCTGCGGTCGGGCTCGCCGACGGAGAACCGGGTGCCCTCCACGTGCCGCACGACGCCCGGGGCCTCCAGCTCGGTGGCCGCGTAGACGACGCAGCCGACGGCCCGTTCGGGCGCGAGGACGGCGCTGACGGCGCCGCCCGGGTCCACGCTCTCCAGCCGGTGGCCGTCGTAGGGTCCGCCGTGCCGGTGGAAGTACCACCAGGGGATGCCGTTCTGCGCGGCGACCACCGCGGTGCGCTCGTGGAGCAGCGGTGCGATCAGCGGCCCGCACGCCGCGTACGCGTTGGCCTTCAGGCCCAGGAAGACGTAGTCCACCGCGCCGACCTCGGTGGGGTCGTCGGTGGCGTGGGGGTGCGCGGTGAAGTCGCCGCGCGGGCTGCGGATGCGCACGCCGTGCTGCCTCATGGCCGCGAGATGCGGTCCACGGGCGATGAGATGCACGTCGGCGCCGGCCCGGTGGAGGGCGGCACCGACGTAGGCGCCGATCGCACCGGCGCCGAGGACTGCGACTTTCACGGGAGCACTCCGTTCGGTTTGAGGGATACCGCGGAGATGGGAGAGGGCGGGGTTCAGCCGGGCAGCGGGAAGCCGAATTCTGTCGACGAAATATTGTCTACAGTATGGAGGGACCCTCAGCAAGGGTCCGTGCGACGGCCGTTGAGAGCACGGGCGGACGACCGTTGGGCGCACTATGCATACCGTTCACCGCATACGGTCGACCTGACGGCTCCTCACGTCCCGGGCGCGCCCGTACCGTCCGGCCCATGAGCAGCCCACCTGTCGCACCCCCGGGCTGGAGCCGTTGGCTCGTACCGCCCACCGCCCTCTCCATCCACCTCTCCATCGGCCAGGCCTACGCCTGGAGCGTCTTCAAGCCGCCGCTGGAGTCCGCGCTGCACCTCGACGGCACCCAGAGCGCGCTCCCCTTCCAGCTGGCGATCGTGATGCTCGGCCTGTCGGCCGCGTTCGGCGGCACGCTCGTTGAGCGCAACGGGCCGCGCTGGGCGATGACCGTCGCCCTCGTCTGCTTCTCCTCCGGCTTCCTGATCGCCGCCCTCGGCGCGCAGACGAAGCAGTACTGGCTGATCGTCCTCGGCTACGGCTTCGTCGGCGGCATCGGCCTCGGCATCGGCTACATCTCGCCCGTCTCCACCCTGATCAAGTGGTTCCCGGACCGGCCCGGCACGGCCACCGGCATCGCCATCATGGGCTTCGGCGGCGGCGCGCTGATCGCCTCGCCCTGGTCGGCGCAGATGCTGCGCTCCTTCGGCACCGGCCACTCCGGGATCGCGCTCGCGTTCCTGGTGCACGGCCTGACGTACGCCGTCTTCATGACGCTGGGCGTCCTCCTGGTGCGCGTGCCACGGGCGGACACGCCCGGCGCGAGCGGCCCGAGCACTCTCGACGGCGTGCAGGTGTCGGCCCGCAGCGCGGTGCGCACCCCGCAGTTCTGGTGCCTGTGGGTCGTGCTGTGCACGAACGTCACCGCCGGCATCGGCATCCTGGAGAAGGCCGCCCCGATGATCACGGACTTCTTCGCGGACAGCTCCACCCCGGTGTCGGTGTCGGCCGCCGCCGGTTTCGTGGCGCTGCTCTCGGCGGCCAACATGGCCGGCCGGATCGGCTGGTCGTCGGCCTCCGACCGGATCGGCCGCAAGAACATCTACCGCGTCTACCTCGGCGTCGGTGCGCTGACGTACCTGCTCCTCGCCCTGTTCGGGGACGCGGCCAAGCCGCTGTTCGTGCTCTGCGCCCTCGTCATCCTGTCCTTCTACGGCGGCGGTTTCGCGACCGTCCCCGCGTATCTGAAGGACCTCTTCGGCACCTACCAGGTCGGCGCGATCCACGGCCGGCTGCTCACCGCGTGGTCCACCGCCGGTGTGCTCGGGCCGCTGATCGTCAACCGGATCGCCGACCACCAGGAGGCCGCGGGGAAGCACGGCCCGGCCCTGTACGGTCTGTCGTTCGCCATCATGATCGGGCTGCTCGTCGTCGGCTTCGTCGCCAACGAGTTCGTCCGGCCCGTCCACGCCCGCCACCACATCCCCGCCCCGAGGGAGGCCGCCGATGCCCAGCGACAGCAGCCCGCCTGACACCCCCCACTCCCGGCTCCGCCCGGGCGGGAGGACCCACGCCGCCCTGATCGCCCTCGCCTGGCTGTGGGTGGGCGCGCCCCTCGCCTACGGGGTCTACGAGCTCGTACAGAAGGCCACGCAGTTGTTCACGGGCTGAGCACGGGAGTACTCGGGCGTCCGAGGGTCTGAGGGAAGCCGACAACTCGGATGCCCGATTCCTGTGCCTTCACCTGCCGTCGTACCCGCGAGTCACTGATCAGACTGGTGGATCCCGCTACCCACGGCACCGAGGGGATCCCGCCATGAACGGCTCGCGCATCACCGCCATCGGCCACTACCAGCCCGCCAGGGTGCTCACCAACGAGGACCTGGCGGGCATGGTCGACACCAGCGACGAGTGGATCCGCAGCCGGGTGGGCATCCGGACCCGGCACCTCGCCGGCCCCGACGAGCCGGTCGACGAACTGGCCGCGCACGCCGCCGCCAAGGCACTGGCCGCCGCCGGACTCGCCCCCGCCGACATCGACCTGGTCCTGGTCGCCACGTCCACCGCGATCGACCGCTCCCCGAACACCGCCGCCCGGGTGGCGGCCCGGCTCGGCATCCCGCGGCCCGCCGCGATGGACGTCAACGTCGTGTGCGCCGGGTTCACGCACGCGCTGGCCACCGCCGACCACACGGTCCGGGCCGGCGCCGCCACCCGCGCCCTGGTCATCGGCGCCGACAAGATGTCCGACGTCACCGACTGGACCGACCGCAGCACCTGCGTCCTGGTCGGGGACGGGGCCGGGGCCGCCGTCGTCGAGGCGTGTGCGGCGGGGCAGGAGCCCGGGATCGGGCCGGTGCTGTGGGGCTCGGTGCCCGAGATGGGGAACGCGGTGCGGATCGAGGGCACTCCGCCGCGGTTCGCGCAGGAGGGGCAGAGCGTCTACCGCTGGGCCACCACGCAGCTGCCCGCCATCGCGCGCCACGCCTGCGAGCGGGCCGGGGTGGCGCCCGAGGAGCTGGCCGGTGTCGTCCTCCACCAGGCCAACCTGCGCATCATCGAGCCGCTCGCCGAGAAGCTCGGCGCGGTCAACGCCGTGATCGCCCGCGATGTCACCGAGTCCGGCAACACCTCCGCCGCCAGCATTCCGCTCGCCCTGTCCAAGCTGGTCGAGCAGGGGGCGCTCATGGGCGGCGACCCGGTGCTGCTGTTCGGCTTCGGCGGCAACCTGTCGTACGCGGGCCAGGTCGTCCGCTGCCCGTGACGGGGGTGCGAGGGGGTGATGTGACAAGGCCAACTCCCGCTTCCTCTGGCCATTGTGCACAGTAGACTGTAGACGAAAGGCAATCGATACTGGCGTTCGCGGCGCACGGCCGGGTACGGCCCGCCGAGAAGGGGGGACCGCGATGTTGTCTGCCGGACTGCCGCAGGGGTCGGTGCCCAAGCTGGAACGGCCCGGACCGCTGCGCGACCGCGTCTACGAGGCGCTGCTCGAACTCATCACCACCCGCGCGCTGCGGCCCGGTCAGCACCTCGTCGAGAGCGAACTCGCGGGCCACCTGGGCGTCTCCCGGCAGCCGGTGCGCGAGGCGCTGCAGCGGCTGAACACCGAGGGCTGGGTCGATCTGCGGCCCGCACAGGGCGCGTTCGTGCACGAGCCGACCGAGGACGAGGCCGACCAGCTCCTCACCGTCCGCACCCTGCTGGAGGCGGAGGCCGCCCGGCTGGCCGCCGCGAACGCGGGCAGCGCCGGCATCGCGGTCCTCGAGGAGCTGTGCGAGGAGGGCGAGAAGGCCGTCGCCGCCGACGACGTGGACGGCGCCGTCGCCCTCAACGCCCGCTTCCACGCCAAGATCATGGAACTGGCCGGCAACACGGTCCTCGCCGAACTCGCCGCCCAGGTCGACCGCCGCGTCCGCTGGTACTACACCCCGGTCGCCCGCCAACGCGGCCGTCAGTCCTGGATCGAACACCGCGCCCTCATCGCGGCGATCGCGTCCCGCGACGAACAGCGCGCCACCGAGGTCATGCGCAGCCACACGGAGCACACCCGCCGGACCTACCACGCCCGGGAGGCGTCCTGAGGGGTCGCACTTCAGGCGGGGGGTGGACGGATCGGGGCCCGTGGCGGTGTCCGGCGAGGGGAGCCGCCGCAGCCGAGCCACGTTCCGAACGGGGGTGGCCCTGTGGTCAACGGGCGGGCGGTTGGCTACTCTCGGAATTCCGTCCGGCTCCGTGCACCGGGGCCTCGACTCCACCTCCCCGGACAGCACTTGGCGGTGGTGGCGGGCACGGCTCTTCGCGAGGGAAAGGCGCCACGCGGTCCACTGTTCGGCTGACTGCAGGGGGAGGCGCGATGCCAGAACTGATCTTCGGCTTCGGCGAGGACGAGAAGGACGTCGCAGGCAGCACCCAGCGCCTGGAGCGCTGGCTCAAGGACACCGAGAACCTCGTCCGTGCCGACATCAGCAAGGTCAGGCGCCCACCCGAGGCGGGCCGGCAGGGCTTCATCGACGAGGCCGTGCGGGTGTACGCCGAGGTCGGTCCGGTGCTCGCGGCCGCGCTGACCGCCTATGTGCGCTGGTTGTCCGACGAGGTAAAGTCCCGCAAGGTCAGCGTGAAGGTCACGTGCCCCAACGGCGTGGAGATCTGCGCCGTGGCGGCGTCCCAGGCGGATGTGCCGAAGGTGCGTGACAGGATCCTGCGCGACTGCGCGGGGTGAGGAGAAGCCGGATGAGGGCGGCCTTGCCGACGCGTCTGCTCGACCGCGAGAACTCGTGGGCCGTGCTGGTGGGAACGTCCACACATGAACCACCGAGCAACCTGCCGGACATTCCGCAGGCGAGGACCAGTATCGAGGACCTGAGGAAGGCCCTGACGGGCCCCTCGGGCATGTTCGACGAAGAACACGTCTTCCTCGTCGCGAACCCGAAGAGCGCGGAGGAGGTCCTCGGCACGCTCGACCGTCTCGCGGGCCGCAAGCCCGACGTCGTCCTCTTCTACTACGTGGGCCATGGCATGCAGGCGTCCTACGCCGACGACAGCAGCGGGCGCACCGAACTGTTCCTGGCGCTTCCCGGTTCGATCGACGACCGGACCGAGGCGCTGCGGACGGGCCTGCCCATCGGCTCGGTCTTCGGCAGGCTGCGCTACCTGCGGGCCAAGCAGTCGGTGGTCGTGCTGGACTGCTGCTTCGCGGGCCGAGCACTGGACGACCCCGGCGTGGGGGACGTGCACGTCCTGTGCGCCACGGGACGGACTACCCCGGCCCTCTACGAGCTGACGGACCGCCACACAGGATTCACCGGCAGTCTGCTGCGGCTGTTCCGGACGGGCATCCCGGACGGGCCTCAGTACCTCGATCTGCAGACGGTCTTCCACCACCTCTCCGTCATCCTTCCCACCACACCCGGCGCGGCGTCCGAGGAACCCAACGGGTGCCTGCCGCGGCCGCGCCAGAGAACCACCGATCAGCGGGGCAGCCTCGCCCTTGTGCGCAATCCGGCGTTCGGCACCGCGCTCACCCCGGAGGGTCTGTCCCTGCGGGCAGAGTTCGCCCGCAGGGTCGCCGCCCTCGGCGAGGACCCGCTCGTCGATCCGGGTGACCAGCGCATGCTGCTCGCCCACGCGGCGGATCTCTTCGCCGCCATCGCGGTGGACACCGCCGCCCGTCACGGCGTGGCGGATCTGAGCGGCAAGGTCGCCGCCGAATAGGCGGAGCGGGGAGCGCCGGGTACCGGCCCTCCCCGCTCCGTGGCCGCCGTCAGGTCGTGGCGTCCGCCGCGCGCGACCGGCTCCGGTTCGGGACCTTGCCGGCGCGGCCCGGCTGCCGCAGCAGCAGCGCGAGCGCCGCCGCCACCATCGACACCCCGCCGGCCAGCGCATAGGCGCCGTTGTAACCCCAGGCGCCCACCACCATGGAGCCCAGGCCGCCGCCGAACAGACCGCTGACCAGCTTGCCGCTGTACACCAGGCCGTAGTTGGTGGCGTTGTAGTTCTCCCCGAAGTAGTCCGGGGTCAGGGCGGCGAACATCGGGTAGAAGGCGCCGCCGCCGAAGCCGGAGAGGAAGGCGAAGAACAGGAACAGCCACTCGTTCTTGACGTCACCGGCCCATATGACGCCGAACTGGGCCAGGCCGAGCACCACGATCACGAACACCAGCGTCGTCTTGCGTCCCCACAGGTCCGACAGCCAGCCGACCACGGCCCGGCCGACACCGTTGATCACCGCCATGACGCCCATGGACGAGGCCGCGACCAGCGGGCCGAACCCGACCTCCTTGGCGAAGTCGACCTGGAAGGAGATACCGAAGATCGACACACCGGCGGTCATGACCACCGTGATCCACATCAGCGGCAGCATGCCGGACCTGAGGGCCTCCTTCGGCGTGAACTGGCGCACCGCCGGCGGGTTCTTGGCCAGGCTGGCCGTGCTCTTGTTGTTGCCGGAGTGCGACAGCGGGTCGACGTCGGCCGGCCACCAGTTCTTCGGCGGGTCCTTGAAGAAGAAGGCGCAGACGGCCACGACGGCCAGCACGTACACGCCGATCAGGTCGAGGACCTCGTTGTAGTTCCCGGTGTCGAAGGCGTAGTTGAAGATGAAGATGAAGGGCAGCGAGCCGTAGGCGAAACCGCCGTTGACGAAGCCCGTCTTCGCGCCGCGCCGCTCGGGGAACCACTTGCCCACCATGTTGATGCAGGTCGCGTAGATCAGCCCGGAGCCCACGCCGCCCACGACTCCGAAGCCGAGGATGGCCAGCACGACGTTGTCCAGATGGGACAGCGCCAGGAAGCCCACCAGGCACATCGCCGCGCCCGTGTACATGGCCCTGCGGGCGGTCAGGATGCCCCGCTCGCGCAGCCAGCCCGCCGGGAAGGCGATGCCCGCCTGGAAGAACACCCAGATGCTGAGGATCCAGAACGTGTTGCTCTGGGTCCAGCCGTGGGCCTTGGACAGGGTGTCCTCCGCAGAGCCGTAGGCGTACTCGGAGACGCTGATGGCCATCATCGCGACCCACGGCAGGTACACCATGAGCTTGCGTGAGTGGCCGAGGATGTCCCGGTCCGTCTCGCCGATGCGGTAGACCCGGCCCCGCGCGTCGGTCACTTCTCGGTAGGAACGGTTCTGCGCGTCTGGATCGGAGGGTGTGTTCCGTGTTGCCATGGGATCCGCGGTCATTCAGACCATCTCCTCGCCGAGCGGATGCGGATTGGGGACGATGCGCCGGGCGCTGGGACGGCCCGGAGCCTTGAGGAACAGCGCCAGTACGGCGCAGGCGAGCCCGGTACAGCCCGCAAGGACGAAGGCGCCGTGGCCGTACCGGGCGCCGAACACGGCGGGCGAGGTGCCCAGACCGGCGAGCACGGCCACGCCCCGGGAGGCGGACAGCAGGCCGTAGACGCTCGCGATGCGGTTCTCGCCGAAACAGTCCGCCGCCAGCGCGGCGACCAGCGGCAGGACCGCCCCGCCGCCGAGCCCGACGGCGACGGCGCAGCCCAGGAAGAGGGGACCGCCGCCGGCCTGTGCGGCGGCCGCCGTCCCGAACTGCGCCGTGCCGAGCACCAGACAGGCCGCGATGAGCGCGGTGCGCCGTCCGACACGGTCGGACAGCAGGCCCACCAGGCCCAGCCCGGCGCCGCCGACGACGGCGGCCAGCACCACCGCCGCCGTCACGGTCCGGTCCGAGACCCGCAGGCCCGAACCCGGCGCCGCGAGAGACAGCGGTCCGAACACGGTGATCCCCGACGTGCCGAGCAGGCAGCACCCCATCACCCACAGCGCCGGAGTGCGGGCGGCCTCCCGCAGGCCGAACTGCCGTACGGCGGGCGGGTTCTTCTCCAGCACCCGCCGGGCGGCCGGCGCGGCCGGCCCCCTGAGCGGGTCCACGTGCGGCGGCCACCAGTTGTCCGGCGGGTCGCGGAAATACCGGCCGGCCGCCGCCACGGCGAGGCACAGCCCGGCCCCCACCGCGGTGAGCGCGAACCGGTGGCGGCCCGCTCCGGGGTCCGGCCCGAGGAGCAGCGCGAACGGCACGACGCCCAGGACGTAGCCGCCCTCGACGAGAGCCGTCCACCCACCCCGGCGTTCCGGAAACCACCGTACGGGCAGGGCGAGGCAGGTGGCGTGCACGACCCCGCAGCCCAGGCCCGCGAACACCGCGAAGCCGAGGCAGGCGAGCCGGAGATCCGGCGCCCAGGCGAGCGCCAGGTAGCCGAGCAGGGTGGCCGACGCGCCGAGGAGCACGGCCGTTCGGGCGGTGAGCCGGCCGGTGTCCCGCAGGCGGCCGGCCGGAAGGGCGACGGCCGTCTGGAGGAGGGCCCAGACGGCCATCGGCCAGTAGGTGTCCGCGCCCCACTGGTGCGCGGCGCGCAGTTCGTGCTGCGCCGCGACCGCGGCGTACGCGGTGGAACCGATGCCCGCCATGCCCACGCAGGGCAGGACGGCCATCCGGACGCGGCCGCGGCCCATGAGGTCGACATCGCTCTCGCCGACCCGGTACACGCGGCCTGTGCGGCTCTTCACCTCCCTGCACACGGGGGAGGCGGGTGGATGGGTGGTGTGCATGCTGCGGTCACACCCCTTGCGTCGAAAGTTCGTTGGCCAGCGCCCCCTGTCCAATGCCTTTCGTGCGCACACGGGTCCCGGGACCGGCCGACGCGCACCGCCGGCCGGTCCCCGCGTCACTCAGCTCATGAACCGCCCCCCAACCCTCCGACCGCCCGCACCCAGCGGGCTGTGTTCCGTCCGGGGGGCAACCCCCGGACGCCCGGCCGACGTCGTGCGGAACGCCGCCGTCACAGAGGCCCTGCCGCCCGCGCCCAGCGGGCTGTGCGTGCGCCCGGGGGACGACCCCCGGACCCCGGCCGATGTGGTGCGGAGCCCCGGCGTCACAGGGGCCCCGTCGTCCGCGCCCAGCGGGCTGTGTGTGCGCCCGGGGGACGACCCCCGGACCCCGGCCGATGTGGTGCGGAGCCCCGCCGTCACAGGAGCCCCGCCGCCCGCGCCCAGCGGTACTTCGCGCCCAGCACGGCCACCGGCTTCTCCGTCGTGTACGGATACGCCACGACACCCCGTTCGAACAGGTACTGGCAGGCCTCCTCGACCTCCACGTCGCCGGCGAGAGACGCCACCACCGGCTTCTCGACGCCCCGTTCGCGGAACTCGGCGACCACGCGCGCGGTCAGCTCGGCGAACACCATCGGCGGGGTGACGATGGTGTGCCAGTAGCCCAGCACCAGCGCGTGGATGCGCGGATCCTCCAGGCCCAGCCGGATCGTCGCCTCGTACGTCGACGGCGGCTCGCCCCCGGTGATGTCGACCGGGTTGCCTGCCGCCCCGAACGGCGGGATGAACCGGCGGAACGCGGCGTCCAGGTCGGGCGGGATCTCCATCAGGGACAGCCCGTTGTCCGTCACGGCGTCCGACAGCAGCACCCCGCTGCCGCCCGCCCCGGTGATGATCACCACGTTGTCGCCCCTGGGGGTGGGCAGGACGGGCAGCGCGCGGGCGTACTCCAGCATGTCGTTCAGGCCCGGCGCCCGGATCACCCCGGCCTGCCGGAGGATGTCGTCGTACACCGCGTCGTCGCCCGCGAGCGCGCCCGTGTGCGAACCGGCCGCCTTCGCGCCCGCCGCCGTACGGCCCGCCTTGAGCACCACGACCGGCTTCTTCGGCACGGTCGCGCGCGCCGCCGCCACGAACGCCCGCCCGTCCTTGAGGTCCTCCAGATGCATGGCGATGCACTCGGTGTGCGGGTCCTCGCCGAACCAGGTCAGCAGGTCGTCCTCGTCCAGGTCGGACTTGTTGCCGAGGCCGACGATCGCCGACACGCCCGTCTTCGTGGTGCGGGCGAAGCCCAGGATGGCCATGCCGATGCCACCGGACTGGCTGGTCAGCGCCACCCCGCCCTTGACGTCGTACGGCGTGCAGAACGTCGCGCACAGGTCCTGCCAGGTGGAGTAGTAGCCGTAGATGTTGGGGCCGAGCAGCCGCACGCCGTGCCGTTCGGCGATCCGCACGATCTCCGCCTGGAGTTCGTGCTCGCCGGTCTCCGCGAAGCCGGAGGGGATGAGCACCGCGTTGGGGATCCTCTTGCGTCCCACCTCCTCCAGGGCCGCGGGCACGAACCTGGCCGGAATGGCGAAGACGGCCACATCCACCTCACCGGGAACGTCCGTGACACTCTTGTACGCCTTGCGGCCCAGAATGTCATCGGCCTTGGGGTTCACCGGATGGATCTCCCCGGAGAAGCCGCCGTCCACGAGGTTGCGCATCACCGAGTTGCCGATCTTGCCGCTCTCGTTGGACGCGCCGATCACCGCGACCGAGGCCGGCTGCATCAGCCGGCGCATGGAGGTGAGGATCTCCTCGCGCGTGTACGTCTTCCGCGGCTCCGGCTGCCGCTCGGCGAGGATCACCCGGATGTCGGCGGCCGTCGCCCCGTGCGGCGTCGCGACCACCGGGTTGAGGTCGACCTCGGCGATCTCGGGGAAGTCCGCGACCAGTTGGGAGACCCGCCGGATCTGCTCGGCCACCGCCCACCGGTCCACGCCGGCCTGCCCGCGCACCCCGCGCAGGATCTCCGCCGACCGGATCGAGTCCAGCATCGACAGCGCCTCGTCGGCGGAGACGGGCGCGAGGCGGAACGTCACGTCCTTCAGCACCTCGACCAGCACCCCGCCGAGCCCGAAGGCCACCACCTTCCCGAACGTCGGGTCGGTGACCGCGCCGACGATGACCTCCTGGCCCTCGGGCAGCAGCTCCTGGACCTGCACTCCGTCGATGCGGGCCTCGGCGTCGTAGGCGCGCGCGTTCTCCACGATCCGGCAGAACGCTGCCCGTACCTCCGCCGCGCCCTCCACCCCGACGACGACCCCGCCGGCGTCGGTCTTGTGCAGGATGTCCGGCGAGACGATCTTCAGGACCACCGGCCCGCCGAACCGTGCCGCGGCGGCCACCGCCTCGTCCACGTCCGTGGCCAGCGCCTCGCCCGGTACGGCGATCCCGTACGCGTCGGCGATCACCTTGCCCTCGGGGGCGGTCAGCGCGGTACGGCCCTCGGCCCGCACGGAGTCGAGCAGCGCCCGCACCCTGAGCACCCGGTCCTCTGCCATCACGTCAGATCACCCCGTTCGACTTCAGCAGGCGCAGCTCCTCGTCCCCGAGGCCCAGCTCGCCGACGTAGACCTCTTCGTTGTGCTCGCCCAGCAGCGGTGAACTGCTCACCTCGACGGGCGAGTCGGACAGCTTGAGCGGGCTGCCCACGGTGACGAACTCGCCGCGCTCGGGGTGCGGGACGCGCACCACCATCTCGTTGGCCGCGAGCGAGGCGTCCTCGATGATCTCCTTGGTGGACAGGATCGGCCCGCACGGGATGTTGTGGGCGTTGAGCTTCTCCAGCACCTCCCACTTGGGCAGCGTCGAGGACCACTCCTCGATCAGCTGGAACATCTTGTTCAGGCGGGGCAGCCGGGCCTCCGGGGTGGCCCAGTCGGGGTCGTCGGCCAGTTCGGGCCGGCCGATGAGCTCGCTGATGGGCTTCCAGCCGACGGGCTGCACGATCACGTACACGTAGTCGTTGGGGCCGCCCGGCGCGCACTTGACCGCCCAGCCGGGCTGACCGCCGCCGGAGGCGTTCCCGGAGCGGGGCACCTCGTCGCCGAAGTCCTCGTTGGGGTACTCGGCGAGCGGGCCGTGGGCCAGGCGCTGCTGGTCGCGCAGCTTCACCCGGCACAGGTTGAGCACCGCGTGCTGCATGGCCACGTTGACCCGCTGCCCGCGCCCGGTCCGCTCGCGCTGGAACAGCGCGGCGAGCACCCCGGCGACCAGGTGCACCCCGGTCCCGGAGTCACCGATCTGCGCGCCGGTCGCCGTCGGCGGCCCGTCCTCGAAACCGGTGGTCGACATCGACCCGCCCATGGCCTGCGCGACGACCTCGTACGCCTTGAAGTCGGTGTACGGGCCCTCGCCGAACCCCTTGATGGAGGCGTAGACGAGCCGCGGGTTGATCTCCTTGATCCGGTCCCAGGTGAACCCCATGCGGTCCACCGCGCCCGGCCCGAAGTTCTCGACCATGACGTCGGATCGCCGGATCAGCTCGGTCAGGATCTCCTTGCCGCGCTCGGTCTTGGTGTTCAGCGTGATGCTCCGCTTGTTGCAGTTGAGCATCGTGAAGTAGAGGGAGTCGACGTCCGGCAGGTCCCGCAGCTGCCTGCGGGTGATGTCACCGGTCGGCGCCTCCAGCTTGACGACGTCGGCGCCGAGCCAGGCCAGCAGCTGGGTGGCGGACGGCCCGGACTGGACGTGCGTCATGTCCAGGACGCGGATGCCTTCGAGAGCCTTGGCGGTCACGGGCGTCACCTCACTTGTACATCGTCTGGTTCATGGTTCCGGGGGCGTACGCGTCCGGGTCGACCCAGACGTTGATCAGCGACGGCTTGCCCGACTCGCGGGCCCGGCGCAGCGCGGGGCCGATGTCGGCGGGGTCGCGGACCTCCTCGCCGTAGCCGCCCAGCATCTGCGCGAACTTGTCGTACGCCACGTCGCCGAGGGTGTTGCCGACCCGCTCGCGGTCCTTGCCGTACTTGGCGGCCTGGCCGTAACGGATCTGGTTCATCGAGGAGTTGTTGCCGACGATGCCGACGAACGGCAGGCCGTAGCGGACGAGGGTCTCGAAGTCCCAGCCGGTCAGCGAGAAGGCCCCGTCGCCGAAGAGGGCGACGACCTCCTTGTCGGGGCGCGCCTGCTTGGCGGCGAGCACGAAGGGGATCCCGACGCCGAGGGTGCCGAGCGGGCCCGGGTCCATCCAGTGGCCGGGGGACTTGGGCTGCACGACCTGGCCGGAGAAGGTGACGATGTCGCCGCCGTCGCCGATGTAGATCGAGTCCTCGGTGAGGAAGTCGTTGATCTCGCTGACCAGCCGGTACGGATGGATCGGCGAGGCGTCCGACCTGAGTTGCGGCAGCCGCTTGTCGATCGACGCCTGCTCGGCCGCGCGCAGCTCGTCCAGCCACTCCTTGCGGCGGGCGGCGCCGCCGTTGATGCGGCCGGAGGCGGCCTCGGTCACCGACTTCAGGACCAGTCCGGCGTCGCCGACGATGCCGAGGTCGATGTCCCGGTTCTTGCCGACGGTGCGGTAGTCCAGGTCGATCTGCACCACCGTGGCGTCGGGGGAGAGCCGCTTGCCGTAGCCCATGCGGAAGTCGAAGGGCGTGCCGACGATCACGATGACGTCGGCGTTCGAGAATGCGTAGCGGCGCGAGAGCTGGAAGTGGTGCGGGTCGCCGGGCGGGAGGGTGCCGCGGCCGGCGCCGTTCATGTACGCCGGGATGTTCAGGGTGCGCACCAGCTCGATCGCGGCCTCGGTGCCGCGGGTCGTCCACACCTGGCTGCCCAGCAGGATCGCGGGCTTCTCGGCGTGCACCAGCAGGTCGGCGAGCTGCTGCACCGCCTCGGGGTCGCCGGCCGAGCGGGTGGAGGCGCGGTAGGCCCCGGCCCGGGGGACGCGCGCCCGGTCGAGCGGCACCTTCGCGTCGAGGACGTCCCGGGGGATCTCCAGGAAGGAGGGGCCGGGGGCGCCGTGGTAGCACTCGCGGAACGCCATCGACACCATGTCGGCCGCCCGTGCGGTGTCCGGCACCGTCGCCGCGAACTTGGTGATCGGCGTCATCATGTCGACGTGCGGCAGGTCCTGCAGCGATCCCATCTTGTGCTGGGTGAGGGCCCCCTGGCCGCCGATCAGCAGCATCGGGGACTCCGCGCGGAAGGCGTTGGCGACCCCGGTGACGGCGTCGGTCGTCCCGGGCCCGGCGGTGACCACCGCGCAGCCCGGCTTGCCGGTGATGCGGGCATAGCCGTCGGCGGCGTGCGCGGCGACCTGCTCGTGGCGTACGTCGACGACTTCTATGCCCTCGTCGACGCAGCCGTCGTAGATGTCGATGATGTGGCCGCCGCACAGCGTGTAGATGCGGTCGACCCCCTCGGCCTTCAGCGCC
Source organism: Streptomyces sp. AF1A (assembly GCF_047340315.1). Classification (NCBI taxonomy): domain Bacteria; kingdom Bacillati; phylum Actinomycetota; class Actinomycetes; order Kitasatosporales; family Streptomycetaceae; genus Streptomyces; species Streptomyces sp. AF1A. The sequence goes on along the minus strand of NZ_JBLEBI010000001.1, from coordinate 218,086 downwards.
TTGGCAACGAGATGACCACCGGAGATCACGTCCTGGGTGTCGTCGGGCATGGCGAAGTCCTGTCCCTTTCCTAGGGGTTCGGTCGGCTCGCGGTGCAACTGCGTGCGTACAGAGGCAGGCTGTATGCAGTAGATTGCATACAGTCGACGAATACTGTATGAAGCTTGTTATCCCGCATCCGGTGGGTGGTGTCCAGGGGGCGTGCGGCACTTTCCAGACAGGAGCCGGAATGGACCTGTACGAACACCAGGCAAGGCAACTCTTCGCAGAACACGGCATCGTGGTGCCGAACGCCGAGGTCACGGACTCGGCGAAGGAGGCCCGCGAGATCGCCCGACGGCTCGGCGGCCGGGCCGTCGTCAAGGCCCAGGTGAAGACCGGCGGGCGGGGCAAGGCCGGCGGAGTGAAGCTCGCCGCCGACCCGGCCGCCGCGGAACTGACCGCGCGCCAGATGCTCGGCATGCGGATCAAGGGACACATGGTCGGGAAGGTGATGCTGGCCCAACCCGTGGACATCGACCGCGAGTTCTACGTCTCCTACGTCCTGGACCGCGCGGCCGGCCGCTTCCTCGCCATCGCCTCCGCCGAGGGCGGCATGGAGATCGAGGAGGTCGCCGCCGCCCGGCCCGAAGCCGTGGCACGCATACCCGTCGACCCCGCCGAGGGTGTCACCTCCGCCAAGGCGACCGAGATCGCCGACGCGGCCGGACTCCCCCCGCAGACCGTCGACGTCCTCGTCCGGCTCTGGCAGGTGCTGGTCCGCGAGGACGCCCTGCTCGTCGAGGTCAACCCGCTGGTGCGCACCGCCCGGGGAGACATCGTCGCCCTCGACGGCAAGGTCACCCTGGACGACAACGCCCGCTTCCGACAAGCCCGTTGGGGAGCCGACGACGACGAGGACCAGGACCCGCTGGAGGCGGCGGCCGCGGCGCGCGGACTCACCTACGTCCGGCTCGACGGCGAGGTCGGGGTCATCGGCAACGGCGCCGGCCTCGTGATGTCGACCCTGGACGCGGTCGCCGGCTGCGGCGCCCGGCCGGCCGACTTCCTCGACATCGGCGGCGGCGCCTCCGCCCAGGTCATGGCCGACGGCCTGACGGTGATCCTCTCCGACCCGGCCGTGAAGTCCGTCCTCGTCAACGTGTTCGGCGGGATCACCGCCTGCGACGCCGTCGCCGAGGGCATCGTGGCGGCCGTGGACCGCATCCGGCTGACCAAGCCGCTCGTGGTCCGCCTCGACGGCAACAGCGCCGCCCGCGGCCGCGCCATCCTCGCCGAACGCGCCCATCCGCTCGTCGAACAGGTCACCACCATGGACGGCGCCGCCCGCCGCGCCGCCGACCTCGCCACCACCGCCTGAGGAGCCCGGACATGGCCATCCACCTCACCAAGGAGAGCAAGGTCCTCGTCCAGGGCATGACCGGCGGCGAGGGCATGAAGCACACCCGGCGCATGCTCGCGGCGGGCACGAACGTCGTCGGCGGGGTCAACCCGCGCAAGGCCGGGCGGACCGTCGACTTCGACGGGCAGCCAGTGCCCGTCTTCGGCTCGGTGGCCGACGGCATGCGGGCCACCGGAGCCGATGTCAGCGTGGTCTTCGTCCCGCCCGCCTTCGCGAAGGCCGCCGTCACCGAGGCCGCCGACGCCCGCTTGCCCCTCGCCGTCGTCATCACCGAGGGCATCCCGGTCCACGACACCGTCGCCTTCACCGCCCACGCCCGGCGCCGGGGCACGCGGATCATCGGGCCCAACTGCCCAGGACTGATCACCCCGGGCCAGGCCAACGCGGGCATCATCCCCGCCGACATTGCCAAGCCCGGCCCCATCGGCCTGGTCTCCAAGTCGGGCACGCTCACCTACCAGCTCATGTACGAGCTGCGCGACATCGGCTTCTCCACGTGTGTCGGCATCGGCGGCGACCCCGTCGTCGGCACCACCCACATCGACTGCCTGGCCGCGTTCGAGGCGGACCCCGACACCGAGCTGATCGTGATGATCGGCGAGATCGGCGGCGACGCCGAGGAACGCGCCGCCGCCTACGTCCGCGACCACGTCACCAAGCCCGTCGTCGGCTACATCGCCGGGTTCACCGCCCCCGAGGGCCGCACCATGGGCCACGCGGGCGCCATCGTCTCCGGCTCCACCGGCACGGCGCGCGCCAAGCAGGAGGCCCTGGAGGCGGCCGGCGTCCGGGTCGGCCGCACGCCCACGGAGACGGCCGCGCTGGTGCTGGACGCCGTACGGCGAGAGCGGAGCTGACGCATGGCAGCCACCCTCACCTCCGAGACCCTGATCCTGAAGCCCGGCACCTCCTACGCCGACGCCTGGCGGCGCTGCCGAGCCGTCGCGCCCGAGGCGTTCCGGGACGACCGCGTCCTCAACCTCTGGGGCGCCGCCTGGCGGCCCGACGGGCGGACGCTGCCGGCCACCACCCCGGTCGACGGCACCCCGATCGCCGGTGCGCCCCGCCTCGACGGCGCCGCCGCCCAGCAGGCCGTACGCGCCGCGCTCGACCAGCACCGCGCCTGGCGGCACATCCCCCTGCCCGAGCGGCGGGCCCGGATCGCCGCCACCCTGGACGCCCTCGCCGCCCACCGCGACCTGCTCGCCCTGCTGCTCGTATGGGAGATCGGCAAGCCGTGGCGGCTCGCGCTCGCGGACGTGGACCGGGCGATCGACGGCGTGCGCTGGTACGCCGACGGCATCGACGCGATGCTCGCCGGCCGGGCCCCGCTGGACGGGCCGGTCTCCAACATCGCCAGCTGGAACTACCCGATGAGCGTGCTCGTGCACGCCCTGCTCGTGCAGGCACTGGCGGGCAACGCGGTGATCGCCAAGACGCCGACCGACGGCGGTGTCGCATGCCTCACCCTCGCCTCGGCGCTGGCAGCGCGCGAGGGGGTGCCGGTCACGCTGGTCGGCGGCAGCGGGGGCGAGCTGAACCAGGCGCTGGTGCGCGCGCCGGAGATCGGGTGCGTGTCCTTCGTCGGGGGCCGCGACACCGGCGCGGCCGTCGCCACCGCCGTCGCCGACCTCGGCAAACGGCACATCCTGGAACAGGAGGGCCTGAACACCTGGGGCATCTGGGACTTCTCCGACTGGGACGCGCTCACGGCCGTCGTCCCCAAGCTCTTCGACTACGGCAAGCAGCGCTGCACGGCCTACCCGCGGTTCGTGGTCCAGCGCCGCCTGTTCGACGCCTTCCTGGCCGCCTACCTGCCCGCGGTCCGGGCCGTCCGCGTCGGCCATCCACTCGCCGTCGCGGACCCGGCCGACCCGCTCCCCGACCTCGACTTCGGCCCGCTGATCAACGCGGCCAAGGCCAAGGAGCTGACCGACCAGGTGGCCGAGGCCGTCGACCGGGGAGCCGTCCCAGTGCACCGCGGCCGGCCCGACACGGCACGGTTCCTGCCCGGCCAGGACACCTCCGCCTACGTCCACCCCGTCACCCTGCTCAACCCGCCGACGTCGTCCCCGCTGCACCACGCGGAACCCTTCGGACCCGTCGACACCATCGTGCTGGTGGACACGGAGGCGGAGCTGCTGGCCGCCATGAACGCGTCCAACGGCGCCCTGGTGGCCACCCTCTCCACCGACGACCCGGCCACCTACGACCGGCTCGCCCCGCAGATCCGCGCCTTCAAGACCGGCCACGGCGTCCCCCGCTCCCGCGGCGACCGCGACGAGCTCTTCGGCGGCTTCGGCGCGTCCTGGCGCGGCGCCTTCGTCGGCGGCGACCTCCTGGTGCGGGCCGTCACCCAGGGCCCGCCGGGCGAGCAGCCGCCCGGAAACTTCCCGGAGTACCAGCTCATGCCCTGAATTCTCACGCACGGTGCCGCTCCGCACACAAGGCGCGATCGGGTGACCGGGGCCGGCTCGCCCCGGCCCCGGTCACCCTCCCGTCGGACGGATACGCAGGTGAAACGCACTCCGAAACCTTGCTATTGTTGTCCATGTCGCCGCGGGGCACGCGTCCCGCAGGCGCCAGACACCAGGTCCGGGTGGCGGAATGGCAGACGCGCTAGCTTGAGGTGCTAGTGCCCTTTATCGGGCGTGGGGGTTCAAGTCCCCCCTCGGACACAATGCTTGACGATACGGTGACGAGGGCCTCGATCTTACGATCGCGGTCTTCGTTGCGTTTTCGTAGCTGATAGCGATGCCTAGGGCGTCGTAGAGCGGGCCTTTCTTCTCGACGGCGGCAGTTTGGATGCGCTGTGCAATGTCTCCAAGGCTCTCAGTGATCTGCCGGATCTGTTGCGCGTCGAGCGGGGATTGCTTCTTCCGGGGGACGGCGGGGTGCGCGTCGAGCTTTTTTTGCGCCGCGTCCTTGTCCCGCTGGGCCTCGTTGATCCACTGGGTGACGACGGCGGGGTCGGTTCCGGCGTCGAGGGCCGCCTGGTAGCGAGCGAGGCGCCGCTCGCACTCCTTGAACGCGTGGCGCGCTTGAGCCTGCTCGGGCGTCTGGGGCTCTACGGTGCTTGCTGCGGCGCTGGCATGGGTGAGCGCTTCGATGGTGGCGGAGAGCCGGTCGGGGGCGAAGGCCCGGGCGATCCACTCATCCAGGGCCTGGCAGACGATGTCTTCCCGCAGGTAGACGGTGCGCGGGTGGGTGAGGTCGGGATAGAGGGCGGCTTCTTCCTCTTTGAACACGCAGCGGTAGTAGACGCGGTTCCGGATGGTGGCGGGCTGCATCTTGCGCCCGCACAGGCTGCACCGGACCCGACAGCGCAGAGCGTAGGGGAGCGCGCCCCGCTTCCCGGCGCGCTCCTGCCGCCCCTGGTTGCGGGCGCGCTGTGTGCGCGCGGTGCGGGCGACATCGAAGAGATCGGGGCTGATGATCGCTTCGTGGGCGGGCTCGTTGGAGTGGATCCACTCCTCGACGGGATTGTGGGTCATGTGGGTGCGGTGTCCGAAGGTGACGTCGTCGACGTCGAGGAGGCGTTCTTCCTTGCGTTGCTTGTTCCAGACCTCGTGGCCGGTGTAGCGGGGGTTGAGGAGGATGGCGCGCACGGCGCCCTGCTGCCATGCGGTCTTCTTGCGGTGGGGATTGCGGGTGGCGTCGTGGGCGGAGGGGCAGGGGATGCCTTCCCGGGTGAGCTGGGCGGCGATGGCGCTGTAGCTCATGCCGTCCACGTACAGACGGAAGATCCGCTGCACGACGGGTGCGGCGGCGGGGTCCAGTTCGAGTTTGTGGACGCGCTGGTCGGCGGCGGCCTTGGAGGGGTTGGGGTGGGGGCCGGCGTCGGCGATCCGGTAGCCGTAGGGTGGCCGCCCGCCGAGGTAGCGGCCCTGGAGCTGGGCCTGGGAGCCCATTGCCGTCCGCACCCGGATCTTGATCCTGTTGCGCTCGCCCTTGCTCATGCCGCCGAAGACGGACATGACGAGGTCGTGAGCTTCGTTGTCCGGGTCGATGGGTCCGCCGACCTCCGGGACCCACAAGGGGATGCGGAAGTGGACGAAGACGGGGAAGGTGTTGCCGAACTGGTTGCCGTAGAAGGTGCGCTGCGGCTCTCCGATCACGACGGCGTCGAAACCGCGGTTGGGGTCGCGGAGGGCTTGGAGGAGTTCGTTGGCGCTGGGGCGGCGCTGCCAAGGCAGAGAGCGGCTGTGACCGACGTCGAAGTACTCAGTGACGATCTGGCCCCCGGCGGGCTCGATCAGAGCTCGAGCGCGGGTGAGCTGCCAGTTCCTGGAGGCCTCCGGATCTTGAAGGTCCTCGGTGGAGCAGCGTCCGGCGAAGGCGAAACGGATCACGTGGGGCGGGCCTCCCAGGGCGTGCGCGGTGTGGAGCGCTGTGCGGATGTCATGTGGCGGTCTGTCGTACCTCGGAAGGGTGAGAAGAGCCAGCAGCGGGTGTGTCCAGCGAGTGGTGTAACTCGTGGGTTGGTTGTTACCGCTGGGTCGCGGTGAGGCGGCCGTCGAAGGCGATGTCGAAGGCTTGGAGGGCCGGTTTCCATCGCCTGGTCCAGCGTTTCGCGCCGTTCCCGGTCGGGTCCAGGCTCATGACCGCGAGGTAGACGCACTTGAGGGCGGCCTGCTCGGTGGGGAAGTGCCCGCGGGCGCGGACGGCCTTGCGGATCCGGGCGTTCACACTCTCGATTGCGTTCGTCGTGCACACGATCTTGCGGATCTCCACGTCGGACTGGAGGAAGGGGACGAACTCCGCCCAGGCGCGTTCCCACAACCGCACGATGGCCGGGTATTTCACTCCCCATTCCTCGGAGAACTCCAGGAACCGCTCCATGGCGGCCTCCTCGGTCGGTGCCGTGTAGACCGGGCGGAGGGCTTTGGCGATCTTCTCCCAGTCCTGGCGGCCCGCGTACCTGAAGCTGTTGCGGAGCAGGTGAACGACGCAAGTTTGCGCGATCGTCGCAGGCCAGACGGTGTTCACCGCGTCCGGGAGTCCGGTCAGTCCGTCGCAGACCAGCATCAGGAGGTCCCGCACCCCTCGGTTCTTGATCTCGGTGAGGACCTGAAGCCAGTACTTGGCGCCCTCGCCGCCATCGCCGACCCACAGGCCCAGAATGTCGCGGGTGCCCTCGGCGGTCACGGCCGGCGCCATATAGACAGGACGGTTCGCGACCTGCCCGTCCCGGACCTTGACGTGCACACAGTCGATGAAGACCACCGGATACACCGCGTCCAGGGGCCGGTTCCGCCATTCCAGCATGCCGGCGACCACGCTGTCGGTGATCGTGGAGATGGTCTGCTTCGACACCTCGGTGCCGTAGACCTCGGCGAGGTGTGCGGAGATCTCCCCGTGCGTGAGGCCCTTGGCGGACAGCGACAAGACCATCTCGTCGATCCCGCCGAGCCGCCGCTGCCGCTTCTTGACCACCATCGGCCCGAACGTGCCCGCCCGGTCCCGGGGAACCTCGATCTCGACCGGGCCGACCTCGGTGACCACCGTCTTCGCCCGACGCCCGTTGCGGTAGTTCTCCCGCCCACCTTCGGACTTCTCGCCGTGCTCGTGGCCCAGATGGTCGGTCAGCTCGCCCTCCAGGGCCGACTCCAGCACCCGCTTGGTCAGCTGCTGCAGCAGACCTCCCTCGCCGGTCAGCCGCAGCCCATCGGCCTGGGCCCGCGCCACCAGCTGGGCGACCAGCTCGTCATCCACACCGGCTGCCGGCTCTTCTGCCCGGCCCTCGGTCTCGGCGACACTCACGTCGGTCATCAACTTCCGCTTCCTGCTCGGGAGTTACACCGATCACCGTACAGACCCGAGCGGGGTGGAAACCGACCCGGCCGTGACGGTTAACGGTGAGCCGCAGGGCGTGGTGACGGGGGGCCTTTGACTAACCTCTGGACTCTGTGCGGTTATTTGCGGGTAGGCCGATCAACGATGGTGCCCTGCCGAATGGTGTAGCAGCGAACCGGTGTGATGGCCGTCGTCCGGCAAGGCCGAAGTGCCAACGTATGAAGCCGCCTGCTTAAGGCCATGCAAGGACGGATCTATGATCTGATCGCCCAGCAGCGGCATATGGTGGCGACCGCTCCATTGTGTGAGGCGATGCCTGATAACTTGCTCCCTGCCGCATGTGCGGCAGGGGGAGGGGGACATGAGCGGGGAGACCGTGCGTGTCGGTGGCCGATGCGTGGCCCTGGACCAGGCCAGGCAGTGGATATGGCGGTACTTCGACGCTGAGTCGAACCGGGCGGCTGCGGCCGCTGCGAAGGGTAGACCGTATGCGTTCCCGATCTACGACCGGATGGACACCGGAAGCGGGCCGAACGAGCTCAACGACGGGGACCTGCTGGCACCGGTGCTGCTGAACGTCGCGCCGAAGCTGCATGCCGTTCTCAACCTCCAAGCCGTGCGCCCGGACCTTGAGGCAGTGCTCGCGGCGATCCCGGAAAGGCTCACGTTGCAGGATGCGGTCGCCTCCGGCATGCACGCGGAGCCATTGCGCCGTCTCGGCGGGCTGCTTGACGGCCCGGCCCCGCTCCGCGGGGTGGGCGGAACGATTTTGATGAAGATCATGCACCGCAAGCGTCCACTGTTCCTGCCGCTCTACGACACCCAGGTCTACGCCTGTTACTGCGGGCCCGGTGCTCAGTATCCGATCAAGAAGTCGCCCCAACGCACCTGGGCGGAGTTCCTCCGACTGCTCGGCGGCGCCGTGGCGCGCGACCTGGACGAGCAGCCCGATACGTGGAAAACGCTGATGCGATGCGCCCCGGACGACGTGAGCGTGCTGCGCGTTTTGGACGTCGTCGCATGGAACCTCGGCGGCGGGCTCCGAGTGCATACCCCTGAGCCCGCCGACTTGAGCGACGGCGCGGAGCAGTGAGCGTGGCCGACCGCCCTGCCCCGGCGACGAGGCCGCCAGCCCCGGTCACTGACCAGCAGATCCACGACGCCCTCCGGCAGGCGCTGCTCACGGTGTGGACACGCGAGTCGGACCTGGTGAGCGAGGGCGTGAACGAGCGCGCCGTCGTCGCCCGCGTCGCGCATGCACTGCAGGAGGAGATCAAGCCCTGGGACGGGCGGTGGCGAGTGGACGTCGAGTACGACCGGTGGCATCACCCTAACTTCGGGGTGATCAAGAAAGCCCTATACGTGGACGGCTTCGACGCGGCGGACCGGCGGCCCGTGTACCCCGATCTGATCCTTCATGACCCACACGGCTGCTTCCAAGAGCGCAACCTGCTAGCTCTGGAGGCCAAGCGCGGGCGACCCCGCCGTCGTGACCGCGACTTCGACCTTGCCAAGCTCCGCGCCTACCTGCGTCAGCTGCACTATCGTCAGTCCGCTTACCTGGAGTTCGATGGCTGTGGCGGACCGCCCCGGCTGCAATGGTTCGAGCTGCGAGACGGCCAAGTTCGCGCCACTGGCCTCGAGAACTGTTGGCAGCCTGGCGCGGATCCAGGATCTCAGGAGCCGCTCCCGGGGTTGTGACGGCCGCGATGCTCGGACGGCAGGTTCGCTTGTGCCACAGGGCCCGGTCACCGCAGGAGCACAGTCACGCCGGCACAGTTCGAACAGCTGCACAATCTCCTTGAAGTAGGACCGCTTTCCCTCCGAGCCGCCGACGACATTGGACAACGACTGGCGCGCGTTGTGCCAGATGAGGGTGAACGGGGGCACTACGCCAAACCCTGTGGGACTCCCACTTCGCGGCGATGAAGCGGCGGTGCCAGGCCAGCTGTACGGACGCCCTCGAGCCAGGGGCCGCGTGTGCTCAGCTCTGCCTGGGTCGACGGCGGACGGGATGGGAGAACCCTGTGCATGCCACACGAACCGGCAGCCGGGAAGCAGTCTGCCAGGGGCAGGGCGCGCTGCTTGGAGTCATCCGCCGGTGTCCACGCCAGATAGCTATGGGCCGTCGAGGTGAGACCCGGCGGGCCGGCACTGTCTGATCACCCCGTACCCGGGGTGCCGGCCTTGAGGTGTGCGATGAGGGTCTGGAGCACCGGCCAGGCGGCGGCGTCGGTTCCGTCGCCGAGGGAGTAGTGCAGGGCCGGGTCTGTGGCTGTGCCGAGCTGTACGGGTCTAAACATGAGCGGGGGACGGCGGGCGTGGGTGAGTCCTATGGTTTGGGTGTCTCTGGTGCCGAGGGTGAACGTGAGCGGGATCGGCGGGCTGGTGAGGACAGGAGCCAGGGTCAGATCCGCGTCGGCTGCGGTCAGTGTCGTCAGCATGGTCGTCAGGCTATGGGTGCCGACGAGTTCGGCGGCCAGGGGTTCGATGGCGTCCAGGGGGACCTCTGCGGCCGTCGGGTAGCCGATGGTGAAGGTGACTTCTTCGGCGATGCCGGCCGTGGTGCGGGTGGTGCGGTGAGTTGCGATGGCGGGTTGGTCAGGGGTACCGATAACCAAGGCGTGGGTGGGCTGTGGGGAGCGGCTCCGGGCCAGTTCGGTCAGCTGGCGTGGTGACCAGGGGAGGTTGATCGGCTCGGCTGTGCCCCAGCCGGTGGGTGGGGCACCGGTGAGGTGGCGCCAGGCTGATTCCAGCGCGGTGCCGAGCACGAGGTCGGTGTTGGGGGAGCGGACGGTGCGCAGCGCGAGGGTGAGTCGGCGTTCTTCGGTGTGCTGTGCCCCTCGCGTGAAGGCGTCCGCGACCTTGGCCGGCGTGACCGTCGGTGCGAAGGTGCCGTTCTGCCAGGCGAGTACGGCGCCGGACAGGCCGTCGTAGTAGCCGCCTTCCGGATCCTTGACGACCCAGCGGTTCGGTGCGCCGACGAGGGTCATGCGCAGGGGCAGGGTGAGGCGGACGTGGGGCGGGGTGACGATGTGCAGGGCACGGCCGGTCGCTGCCGTTGAGCGCAGGATGTCGGAGAGCCAGGTGGTGAGAGGCAGGATCGAGCGGTCGGCGATGACCACCGCGGTGGACTCGGTCAGGACGTCGACGGCAGGCAGGGCGCCGTCCGGCAGCCGGGTCGCTGTGAAGTCGTCGCCGTCCTGGGATGTCTCCACGACTGCAGTGCGGGCCGCCTCTGGCGGCCAGGTTGTTCCGCCGAGCAGCATCCTCAGGCGTCCGCAGACGGATCCGGCGAGTGGTTCTGCAGCGGGGATGGCGGTGGAGGCGCGTGTCTCGGTCCACCAGTACGGCGGCTGTGGTGGGGTGATGTGCGGGCTGAGGAGGCGTTCGGCCTCGCCCGGTACGTGGACAAGGAGCGGGGACTCGACGGAGACGAGGGGGCGGCCGGCCGGTGTGCGCAGGTGGATGACCGCGCCGTCGTCCGTGGTGGTCAGGCTCAGGTCGGGGCCGCCGGCGTACAGGGCGGCCAGCAGTGTCCGGGCGTCGGGCATCTTCTCGGTGAGCGCGATGACGTCCTTGGTCATGCAGGCGTCTCCGTGGGTTCCGTCTCGTGTGCGAGGGCGGTCTGGATCAGCTGGTGGCGGCGGCCACGGCGGACCAGGGTGCCGCGGCCGGGCGGCTGGGAGGAGGCGTACAGGCCGGGGAACAGCTGGCCTTCGGTGCGGTCCCCCGTCATCACCAGGGCCGTGGTGCCGGTTTCACGCAGGGCCGTCAGGAACGGCTCATACAGGGCGCGCGAGGCTCCGGCGACCCTGCGGGCGACGACGAAGTGCAGGCCGATGTCCCGGGCGGATGAGATGTACGGCAGGAACGGGGCAAGGGGCTGCTGCCCGGCTGCGGTGAGGATGTCGTAGTCGTCGACGAGGATCACGATCCGAGGGCCGGTGAAGGACGGCTCGTCGGTCAGGGCGTCGGGGTCGGGGGCTTCCGGCAGGCGTTTGGCCAGTTCGGTGGCGATGCCGGTGGCGAGTGCCTGGGAGAGGGCGGTGTTGTGGGCGTAGCCGCCGCGGTAGGGCTCGGGGATGACGCCGCGCAGACCGCGCCGTGGGTCGAAGACGCCGAAGACCAGTTCGTCCTTGTCGTAGCGGTCGATGAGGGAGCGGGAGACGAGCCTGAGCAGGTTCGTCTTGCCGCACTCGTTGTCGCCGAGGACGAGCAGGTGCTGGTCGGTGCCGAACAGGTCCAGGACGGTCGGGGAGAGGGTGTCCTGGTCGACGCCGATCGGGATCGCGCGCGGTTCCGCCACGGTGGAGGGCAGGCGCTGCGCGGGCAGCCTGGTCGGCAGCACCCGCACGGGGGCGGCGGGCTCACCGTGCCAGGTGGCGCGCAGGGTGGCCGCTGCCTGCTCCAGGGCCGGGCCGAGGCCGTCCGTGGTGGCTTGCGCGTCGATGCGGGGGAGTGCCGCCTGTGCGAACAGTTTGCCGTCCGTCAGGGCCCGGCCGGGGGTGTTCGCCGAGAGGGTCACGGAGAGTTTGCGGTCGACGGAGGAGTCGGCGGGGTCATTGAGGCGCAGTTCGATGCGGCTGCCGAACAGGGACTGGGTGGCGATGCGTACGTCGTTCCAGCGGAGCATGCCCGCCACGAGGTGGATGCCGTAGCCGCTGCCACGTTTGAGGAGGTCGGCGATGTCGTCGTCGAGGTGGGCGAACTCGTCGCGCAGGGCGCCGAATCCGTCGATGAGCAGCACCACGTCGGTGGAGCCGAGCTGGGGAAGTTCCCCTCGTTCGCGCAAGGCCCGCAGCTGCTCGATGGAGTCGATGCCCCGTTCGCGGAAGATTTCCTCGCGCTCGGCGAGCATGGCGCGTACCTCGGCGACGGTGCGGGCGACGCGCTCGTGGTCGGTGCGGGTCGCGATGCCGCCGACGTGCGGCAGGTTCGCGAGGGCGGTCAGTCCGCCGCCGGCCAGGTCCAGGCCGTAGACGGCGACGTCGCGTGGGGTGTGGGTGAGGGCGAGGGAGAGCGCGAGGGTGCGTAGCAGGGTCGTTTTGCCGGAGGCCGGGCCGCCGATGACGGCGGTGTGGCCTCCGGCGGTGCTCATGTCGTGCAGCCACGGGCCCTGCCACTGCCGGGCGGGATCGTCGAGAACGCCGAGTGGCACCTGCAACGCGCTGCCGGCGTGGGTGAGTCCGAGGCCGTCGGCGGATGCCTGTACCGGGCCGGCGGCCGTGTCGAGCGTGAGGGTTTCGGGCAGCGGGGGCAGCCAGATCCGTCGTACCGGTTCGGCGGCGTCGGTGAGCCGGCCGACCGCGACGCTGAGGACCGTCGGCCCCGTCTCGCGCTCACGTGGCACCGGGGCGTCCTCGCCCGGCACAGGTGTCTCTGCGACGGGGGTGTTGAACGCCGGATAGGGCTGGGCCAGCGGGTCGGCGTCAGCACCGCTGTCTCGTGCGGCGGGGCCGCGGTACGCGCCCGAGACGAAGCCCGCCTTGAAGCGGGTGTAGGTGGAGGTGTCGACCTTGAGGTAGCCGAAGCCGGGCAGGGGCGGCAGGTGGAAGGCGTCGGTGGTCTCCAGGACCGTACGCGACTCGTCCGCTGAGAACGTGCGCAGACCGAGCCGGTACGACAGATACGTCTCCAGACCTTTGAGCTTGCCGCCTTCGATGCGCTGGCTGGACAGCAGCAGGTGGACACCGATGGAGCGGCCGATGCGGCCGATCGACAGGAACAGGTCGATGAAGTCCGGTTTTGCGGTGAGGAGTTCGCCGAACTCGTCGATGACGACGAACAGATGCGGCAGCGGCTCGAGGTCGGGCCGGGTGGTGGCGCGCAGGGTGCGGTAGTGGCCGATGTCGGCGACGTTGCCCGCGTCCTTGAGGACCTGCTGGCGTCGTTTGATCTCGCCGGCGAGGGAGGTGTGGACGCGCTCGACCAGTCCGGCCTGGTTCTCCAGGTTCGTGATGACACCTGCCACGTGTGGCAGAGAAGCGAACGGGGCGAAGGTGGCACCGCCCTTGTAGTCGATGAGGACCATCGCCAGGTCCTCCGGCGCGTGCGTCGTCACCAGAGCCAGGACGAGGGTGCGCAGCAGTTCGCTCTTTCCGGAGCCGGTCGCGCCGACGCACAGCCCGTGGGGGCCCATGCCGAGTTCGGCGGACTCCTTCAGGTCGAGCAGCACCGGCTGGTGCCGGTCGTCCAGGCCGATCGGCACCCGCAGAAAGTCCCGTTCCCCGCGCGGCGCCCACTGCTGGGCCGGGTCGAGGGCGGCCATGTCGTCGATGCCGAGCAGCTGCGGGAAGTCGACCGGGCCGGAGACGGGCGTGCCCTCCGCGGCAGACTCCGCGGACAGCCTCAGCGGCGCAAGCGCCCGTGCGAGGCCTTCGGCTTCAGCGAGGCTGGTGCGGTCGGCCGCTCCGTGCATCGTCACAACCTGCTGTCCGCGCAGGTCCTCCACTGTGACCTGGTCGCCGTCGACGGTGATGCGTACGGAGACGTGATCGGGTTCGTGGATCTGTTCGGCGAGCAGGTGCAGGACGGTGACGCCCATGTTGTCCAGGGCGACGGCGGCATCCGGACGCGGAAGCTCGACGGCGTTTTCCCCGTGCGCGTCGCTGAGGACCAGCAGCCGGTCGGTCAGAGCGAGCGCCTTGTTGTCGGACAGCCCCCGGCGCACTTCGGCCGCGTACGAGGCGCGCCGTCCCAGATCCGTACCGATCACCTGAGCCAGCTGAGCCATGCCAGGGGCGACACGACGCGCTGCGAGGGCGCCGTCATGGCTGTGCGGGTCGAGGACGTGCGGGAGCCACTTCGCCCACTCCCACTCCTCGATACGGTCCCCGGGGGCGGCGAGCGCGATGGCCACGTCGTCCGGTGCGTGGGTCACGGCAGCCTGCACAAGCAGGGCGCGGGCGACGCGCAGGACGCCCTCCCGGTCGCCGACGATACTGACGTTGCCGACACGGTCCAGTGGCACGGTCAGCGGATGGTCCGACACAGTGGTGTAGCGGACCTGCAGGGCTCGCGCCTCGTTCAGCATGAACGGGTCGGGCGGTGTGAGCACGCCTCCGACTGTCTGCTGGCCGATGGTCAGCTCCTGCACGGGTACGTCGCCGACACCGACCCGCACGTGAAGGAAGTCTGTGTCCGTGCGGCGCCGCTCCCACAGCCGGGCGGGATCACGCAGGACGTCGTACAGGGCGGTGGGCGCGGGGTGGAGAACCCGGGCCACGCGGCGGCGCTCCCGCTCGGCCGCGCCCAACTCGGCGCGTAGTTCCTCCAGGTACTCCAGGTACCGCTCACGCTGAACGCGCCGCTGCCGCTGGGCCTTGCCACGCTGCGACAGGAACAGAGCGACCGCACCGAGCAGCGCGATGACGAGCACGACGGCGCCCAGGCCCGCGAACTGACTGGACCGGATCACCGTCATCATCACGACCGAGCTCATGACACCCGCCATCGGCAACAGCGCTGTCGCCGGGCTGCCGGTCTTGCCCTCGGGCAGGTTCGGCGGCGGCTCGATCGTGCGGGCCGGCGGCGGGAGCAGGGGGCGCGTCGATCGGGCCGGACGGTGGACCTGCTGCTGTGTCACCGCACCCGCACCGCCCTGTGCAGGGACTCGGCGGCGAGCTGGGTGGCCGCGCGGCGCGTGGCCGCACCCAGCCGGTCGGTCATGATCGGTCCGCCACCGGCCAGGTGCCGGTCGTAGGGCAGATGCACGAGGGTGACTCCGGTTTCCCGCAGGTGGGCCGTGGCGGCCTTCAGATCGAGGTTCGCGTCGGGAGTGTTCGAGGTGAGGGCCACCACGGTGGAGGCCAGCGCGGCATGAGGCAGCCCACCGAGCCAGTCCAGGACGATCCGGGTACCGCCCACGCCCTCCGCGGTGAGCGGGGCGACGACCACACGCGCGTGTGCGGTGTCCATCGCCGTGCGGGCCACCTCGCCGGGCAGCGTCTCGCAGTCGACCACCGTGACCGCGAAGTAGCGTCGTAGCGCGAGCGTGACGGTGCGGTAGGTCGCAACGTCCAGCGGGGCGCCCACCCGCCCCTGACTGGCGGGCAGCAGCCAGCCACCGTCCGCGACGGGCACCAGGTACCCGGTGACGTCGGTCAGTTGCATCGACGGAGTGAGGATTCCGGCGAGCTCGACGCACGACCAGCGGACGGACTGCGCGCCCATCCGCACCGGCAGCGTGCCGAGGGCGGCGTCCGCTTCCAGGGCGAGTACGGGGTCGTGCCGGTAGTGGCTGAACGCCCGCGACAGCAGTGCGGCGGTCGTGGTCTTGCCGACACCGCCGCGGATCGACGTCACCGCGATCACCCGGCCCGTGGTCACCGGCTGCTGCACCATGCCGCCCAGCCGGCTCTCCTCGGCGACCTCCTGCGCGGCCGACGAGGCCAGCTTGCGCAGCGACCGGCCCGAACGCCGGAACAGGGAGTCGCCGTGCTGGGGCGAGCCGAGTGCGATGGCGAGGCGCGGGTCGAGCGTCGGTACGGGCTCCGGCGTCGCCATTGGCAGCCGGGCCTGACGGGGCGGCCGTACGGCGGGAGAGGCGCTCGGAGACGGCGCGGCATGGCGCAGGCGGGCTTCGGCCGCAGGGCGTGATGGTGCCTGATGCGGCACAAGCGGGAGGGGCGATGGGGCATCCGTGCGTGGATCGGGCTCGGTGGCACGCCCCGCGCTGGAGGCGGTGCCGGGCTGCCCCGGACGCGGGCGCTCCTCATCCAAGTCGCGTACGGGCAGCGGAGGCCGAGCGTCCTCAGAGGAGGACTCCTGCCTGGCGTCGTCCTCGGCAGAAGCACGGTTCAGGTCGCGCAGCACGTCGTCCTGCCAGCGGCCTGGAGTCGTCATCACTACCCCCTCCTCAGGCGAAGGTGCCCAGCAGCCGCCCGTACACCCCGAACACCCCGAGCAGCAGCGGGAACAGAGCGATCACAGCGGTCGACTCCAGCACGTCGCCGGCCTTGCGCAGCCGCACCCGCACATGCTCGGCGGGCTGCACGGCAAGCACACCCAAGGACAGCACGACCAGTACGCCGAGAACGGCGAGCGGAGCTGTCGGTCCGGAGTGCTCCAGCCACAACCAGGCCAGCCGCAACGCCACCACCATGGACGCCGCGAACAGCGCAACCACCTCCGCAACCAGCGGGTAGGCGCGCGCCCGCAGCGCGAGGACGAACGTGACGGTGACGGCCAGCGCAGCCGTCCATACGGTGATGGCACGCACCGCCAGCACTCCGGCGACGGCACCGGAGACCGCGGTGACGACCGTCGCCAGCGCCAACCCTCGGTGCGTGGCGGCCAGGGCGGCGGCCACCTGGTAACGACTGACCGATGTTCCCGAGGAGCGCCGGTCGTCCAACCCGGACAGTCCGGATGCGGCGAGCGCCAACCGCGGCAGCACCCCGAGCGCCACCACGGACACCACGGCCAGCAAGGCCCCGGCGCGAGCCGATTCACCCGCACTCGTACCACCCGCCTGGAAGGCGAGCGCGACCTCCCAGAACGCACCGGCGCCGGCCACGGCCCCTGCCCCCAGCAGAGCACCCCGCCCGAACGACGAGAACCAGCCGAGCAGCAGCAATGCCATCACGACGACCGAGAGCAGCGCCGCCAGCCGTACCGCCCCCGACCATGCTTGGGCGTCGGCCAACGCCCAAGCACCCTGGGCGCCCACAGCGGCACTCACTCCGACCAGAGCCGCGGCCAGTCCCTTGCGCCCGGCCCTGCCCAGCAGCACACCGGCCACCGCGGCGACCACGGCACTCACAAGGAGTCCCCATCCGGCGGCCCTGGCCTCGAAACCCTGCCGGGCGACGAACCCGGCGGCGAGTGCCCACACCACGCCCGCGCCCGCTGCCGCGATCCGCCGCGCCCGCGCGTCCCACCGCCAGCCCCGCACATCCAGATCGCCGGCCGCCTCGTCACTCACGTCATGGACCACCGGCGCGGACGGCGCATCCTCGACCCGCACCAGACGCAGCACAGCACCGTCGGGCACTTCGGCCGACTCCAACGTGTCATCCGGCTCCAGGGCGCTGCCGTCGGCCTTCACCAGATACCGGACCAGGGGACGCTCGCCCACCCGGTCCTCGAGAAGCCACATCACCTCCGGCAGCAACAGCCCAACCGGCTCCCGGGACGGCAGCACCAGATCCACCCGCCGCCGCTCACCGACCAACGTCACCCGACTCAGCGCCGTACGGCTCACAGTCCCCCGAGATATCACGCGTTCGAACCTATCATCGGGCCGAATTCGCAGACTGCGGTGCTCCGCTGGTCCCACCGGAGGTGGGCGCGGAGGGTACTGCCGGGGCAGGCACCGACGTCCCGTAAGGACCCTTCCCGACCACCCGGTGCGAGATGAACGACCACCCCACACAACCGGCGCACACCACCGCGGCGATCACCACACCCGCGAACGCCTTCCCGAGCCGCTCATCCACGGTGCGCCGCTGCCGCTGCGCACCGAACAACACGGCATCACGCAACCGACGCCGGCGGACCGCCACTGACTCAAGAAGCTGACTGTCGTAATCCTGGGCTGACACGTAATGATTCCGGTTCGCTGGGGGCCACTGAGTAATCCACTGCGGTTGGCCGATCGGGATCCCTCACCGGGCCGTGCGGGGCTCGCAGTCATCGAACATGCTCTCTCATACCCCGTTGCAGACGCAATGCGGTACCGGCGCCAGCGACGCAGGCCGACGACGCCCCAGCCACGTCACTCTGTCTCCTGACCACCTTGCCCCAACCGGGGAGAAGTCCAGCGAGCGGTTCGAACATCTTGATCTTCCGTTCAGGTGGGAATATGTCCGACCCACCTACGTTCCAAGAGATACTTGGGTAGGTACTCGGACTCCACCTGAACAGGGATATCCGCGTCGAAGGCCATGCAGGCGACGGCGAGCGGACCCAGAGCCACCAACCCCTCACCGCTCTTGGCGCGCGCCTGGTCGGCAGACCAATACTCGCGGTGCCAGATGAGTGCGTCTGCCAGGGCCGCATTGAACCGTTCTGGCTCTCGCCTCTGGTAGCGATGAAAAACTTCAAGTGGTGGGTAGAGGATCTTCAACATGAGTTCGGCACTGGCGATGTGGGGTGCCGCAGGGTCCGTGCCGTTGATGGCGGTGAGCAGGGTATCCCAAGTCTCTCGGCGACCGAACCAGGCGTTCTGCAGGGTTTCCACCCATGCATAGATGTACTCATCGAACTCGGCTCCGGATTCTCGAAGAAATGACACAGGAACGCGGGCGAGTTGGTCGAGTCGATCGTTTTCACGGCAGATAACGGCTAGGTAGTACGAGGTTAGCCAGTTACCTGCGTGCAGATATTGTTGAGGGCCGGTCGCTGGGAGGTTCTTGACCTCGCCATTGATTCCGATGTGACATGGCACCGGGCCTTCCGCAGCAGTGCCCGAGATGAACAGGCCTGAACCAACTTGCATTGCGGTGACCCAAGTCCCCCACGTCGCGAACTCCTCTACCATGGGATCCGCCAGGCAGGACCATTTGGCCAGGGTCAGCGAGTAATCCAGGGCGTCGAAACGATCGAACTCTGAGGTTTCGAGCTCAGACAGCGCTTCTTCGACACTCTGGACGATCGGCTCCATGGCTTCGTCCACGTCCTCCACAGGGAAGTCGTGGCGGGGGATGCGGTTGACCACGTGCTCTTCTCTCAGTAGATCTGCACTTCTTCCACTACGGCCCCAGCATAGAGGGAGCCGTTGGGTTCCTGGACCTTAACCAGGACATACCTCAACTTTCCCGCCTTCAGTGCGTTTCGGAACTCGCGTGCGAGCTTGGCGTCAAGGCCACCGCGTTTCGTCATCTCGGCCATGATGGTCCGCAGGTACAGGGTTGTGCCCTGCTTGACCCTCATGCCTTCTGCGCCGCCATCATCGCCTATGTGTGGATTCTCAGGGTCCTCAGGGTCAGCCCGCCCCAAGCGCCAGTCGAGGTCGTTCCCCGGCGCCTTGTCCTCGACGATCAGGATTTCATCGTTCTCGATCCTGTACGCAGCGTCGAACGAATGGGCTCCGTTGGGTGTCTTAGGAAGCGGGATGGGCTTTGGATCCCGGAACGTGATGGGAATCGCATGAAGCCTGGAGGCGTCCTCCCCGAGCCTTTCGGAGATCTTGCTGTTGGGAGGAACATCACCAAGCTGTTCTGCGTATGCCTTCTGAGCATCGGTAAGCGTGGTGTGGTTCTCGGGGGAGGGTGTCAGATCAAACGCTCTTTTAGCATTTGTGAGGTCTCGATAGGCTTGGCGATCGGCAGCTCTCTTGTCGAGAGTCGGCAGAACGTCGGCGGGTGCGGTGTGGCGAGCGAGCGGCTTAGCGCCAAGGCGAATTTCGGACGGACCGCTTGGCAAGTCGTGCTTGGCGATGAAACGCCCATGAGCATCCTTTGCGAGCTGAGGGAGCTCGACCCCGTCTACCAGCCCGACGTTGGGCTTCCTGCGTCCCAGAATATCGTAATGTTGTTTTCGCCACTCGGGATCTTCGTTGGCCTTCCGGACGTGTTCGTCTTGAATGGCCTTTCGCTCTGCTGGAGTCAGCTCGTGGTGGGGCTCGTCATGGGTGCCATCGCCGTGGCTTGATCCAGAAGAACCGTGACTGCCGCTCCCGCCATTGGCTCCCGGGCGGTCAAACGATTGTGCTCCAGCGGTTCCACCGGACGAGCCTTCGTGTGAAGCCACGTGGCCGCCGCCACTGCTACCTGTCTCCGCTGGTGTCTGCTCGCCGACGTGAGTGGAGCGGCTGGTGTGTTCGGCTCGGGCGCCGGCACCGACCAAATCATGTGAGTGGTCCGCCAGCCGTGGCCCACTCAGCTCCTGGCGGTCGTCCGAGGAGAGTTCGTGCGCGGCTTCGTCGACGTGCTGCCGCAGGCTGCCATCGACATTGAGGACGTGACCCTCGTCGGTGAGGTAGAGGATCTTGCCGGTGGCGTTGTCGACGTAGGGGATCGCGTCGGCTGGGATCTTGGGGGAGCGGACGGCATCGGCCTGTTTGAGCAGGTCGGCTGTGACGCCCGTGTGCAGGTTTTTGAGCGTGGTGAAGGCGTCACCGACCCTGGCGAGGGCGAACGTGCCTGCCTTGCCGACGTACGTCATGGGGTCGACGACCCGGCCGACTTTGCCTACGGCCGACACTGCGCGGATTGCCGCACCGGCCTTGCCGGCGTCCGAGGCGGCGGCGCCGACTCCGTCGGTGCCCACCAGGGTCAGCACGTTGAAGCCGAAGGCGCCAGCGGCTCGGCCCGGGTTGGTCTTCCACTCGTCCCAGGCCACGAGTCCTTTGGCGGCCTGATTTTGGGCGGTTCGCGATTCGCGGAGCCAGGACGGGAGGTCCTTGTCGGGGATGAGGTACCAGGCGCCCATGGTGGCGCTGGTCAGGCCGGCGGCTGTGCTGAGCTTGGCGAGGTTGGTCCATGCCTGCCCGGCGGCGTCCGCGCCGTCCCAGCCGACCAGGGTGCCCAGGCCGTGGACGGTGGCCACCACGCCGTCGTGCCAGAAGCCGTCCCATACCTGCTTGCCTTGGTGGGCCAGCCAGGCCCAGCCCTCGTACTCCCGCTCTGTCGGTGCGCCCCAGGGAGTTTCCTTCGCATGGTCCAGGTCGGCGGCGTTGAAGCCGTACATGTTGCAGCTGTGGGAGCCGTCGTCGGCGATCAACGGACTGCCGCCGATCAGAGCCATGATCTTGTTGTAGGCCCTGCGCTCGGCGGCCTCGAAGGCGGCCACCGTGTGATTGACGTCGTGCCACAGGTCGTTGTTGTGGTTGACCTTGTCCTGGTCCTTGCGCCAGCCGTCGTCCCCGGAAACGGAGTTCACGAAGGCGGTCGCCTCCGCCTTCAGTGAGTCGAGTTTCTTCACCAGAGGCCGGACTTCGAGGCTGTAGTCCGACAGGGTGCCTGCGACCTTCTCCAGATCGCCGGCGAAGGCGTCGGACTTCTTCTGCACCGGGACGGTCGTGCTGAACAACTGCTCGGCCTCGGGCGCCGAGTAGAAGGAGGACAGATGCTGGAAGGTGGTGTGCACGTCTGAACCGGACGCGCGGAACTGGCCCGCGTCCGCGGTCAGCAGCATCACATCGGTGTCCAGGGTGTCCAGGTCACCGATGAAGTGCGGTATGCCCGAAGGGTCGATCAGCTTCGCCTCGTTGCTCACCGTCACCGGCCCTTCGCGCCGTGGCCCGTCTTACCCACGCCGGGCAGATCCACCGTCGGCTCCTTGGCCGCCTCTCGCTGCGCGTTCGCGGCGTGCTCGAGGTCACCGGCTATGTAGTGGCGGGTGGCCTGATCCGCCCCGTGGAGAGCGTTCGAGGTGCGCTTGGCGATGTACACAAGGTCCCGACTCCAGTGCTGCATGAACAGGCCCAGCGCCGAGCCGACCAGCCCGGCTGTGCTGGTGTATGGGCCGTACTGGCTGGTCAGTGTGCCGGCTGCGGAAGCGGCCTCCTCCAGGTTGCTCTGCATCGCACTGCCGGCGTCCGACATGTTCTTCGCGGCGGTGCCGCACTCGGACAGCACCTTGTACACCCCGGCCGGGTGAATGTCCCACCCCGTCACGGCAATCCCCTCGTCCCCGTTTTTATGTGCCTGTCGGCGTTCGTTCGCCCGTCAAGTCCCCTGGCATCAGCCGATGTTGTCGACCGCGGCCTTCGCCTTGGCGAGGGTGGCCTGAGCGGTGCCGTCGTTCTGCTCCAGCGTGTTGCGGACCAGACGGATGATCTCGCGCACCTCGGCCGCGGCCCTATGCCAGCGGACCTCCTTGCCGTGGTACTCGTCCGAGACACCGTCGGCCTCGAAGTCCGCCATCGCCGCCTTGACCGCCCGGTCGCGGTCGGTCAGCACGCGCTCCAACTGGCCGATGATGCCGGACAGGCTGGTCTGTACGTCGGCGGAGGCGCCGGTGTCGTACGAGCGGCGGTCTTGGTTCTGGGCCATGATCGAGTCCCCCTTGAAACGGTGGCGTCAGCGGTGACTTGCTCTTCGAGGACGGTTATCGCGCGCCGAAACGGGCGGCGTCGAAGTTGGCCATCCCCATGTTCTGGTGTGCGTTGTCGCCCAACTCGACGTCACCGCTGCCGAACGCCGTGTCCATACCGGACTGGCCGCCGAGGATCGCGCCCAGCGAGCTGTTCAGCTCCGCCGTGATCTCGTCGGCATGCGCCTTGAACGTGTCGAACGCGGCCTTGCCCGCCCCGTTGAACTTGCCCTCCAACGGTTCGGCCGCCTGGATCAGCAACCTGATCAGCGTGCCCAGGTCGTCACTCGATCCGGCGGTGCTCTTCCCGAGCTGCGACAGGGTCGTCGACCCCATGTCGAACTTCATCCACCCACCCCGTAAGCGTGTTGTGCGCTGGGACTGCTCAGTCGCCGCAGCTTCATCTGAGACCACCCAGAGTGCGCAGTGCATCGAACATCCTCTCGTACCCTGCGTTGCAGACGCAACGCGAAACAAGTCGACTTGGCGTGATCTTGTTCATGGGGTGGGCCTTCCCCCGTGATGGTGGACACGCTTCGTTGATCACGCGGCGAGCGTGAGCTTAGCTGCGTGGTGTCGGCGTTCGTATTCGTTGGGGCTGAGG
Organism: Streptomyces sp. AF1A; assembly: GCF_047340315.1. NCBI lineage: Bacteria > Bacillati > Actinomycetota > Actinomycetes > Kitasatosporales > Streptomycetaceae > Streptomyces > Streptomyces sp. AF1A. Next base: position 195,302 of record NZ_JBLEBI010000001.1, on the reverse strand, counting down.
TGGCCGTTGGCGGCGTGCCGGCGGCGGGTGTTGTAGCGGGCCAGCCAGGCAAATACCGTCCTTCTGCAGGTGCCGGCGTCGCCGTAGTCGCCGATGCCCTGGAGGGTCTCGCGTTTCAGGGTCGCGTGGAAACTCTCGCAGGCCGCGTTGTCCGCGCTGGTACCGACGGCACCCATGGACCGGGTCACTCCGAGCTGGTCGCAGAGATCGGCGAAGGCCCGGGAGCCGTATTGCGCCCCGTGGTCGGAGTGGAACACGGCGCCGTCCAGGCTGCCGCGGGTCGAGGCGGCCATCTGCAGCGCGTCGGCGACCAGGCCGGTGCGCATGTGGTCGGCGATGGACCAGCCGACGACCTTGCGGCTGAAGCAGTCCAGCACGGTCGCGAGATAGAGGAACTCCCCGCCGGCGAGCGGGAGATAAGTGATGTCGCCCATGTATTTCCGCCCCGGCTCGGTGGCGGTGAAGTCCCGGTGGAACAGGTCCGGAACCTGAGCGGCTGCCGGGCCCGGGACGGTGGTGCGGACGCGTCTGTGCAGGCGGATGCCAGTTATGGAGAACGTCCGCATGACGCGAGCGACCCGCTTCGCGTTGATCCGCAGGCCCTTCGCGTGCAACTCGGCGGTCACCCGTGGGGAGCCGTAGGTGCCGCCGGACTCGCCGTGGACCTTGCGGATCCGCTCGGCCAGGAGCCGGTCCTCACTCTGCCGGGACGCCCTGGCCTTTCTGCCGGCAAGCCACTTGTAGTAGCTGGACCGGTTCAGGCCCAAGACCTCGCACAGCCGCTTCACGCCGTAGGCGTCCCGGTGGTCGGCGACGAACTGGAAGCGACTCACCAGTTTGTCTCCCCGGCGAAATACTTGGCCGCCTTGCGGAGTATGTCCCGCTCGGTCGCCAGCTTCCGCTCACTCGCCTCGAGCTCGGCCACCCGGGCCTCCAACTGCCGGATCCGCTCGTCCGGATCGGCGGACGATGCCGTCTGCTCGGCCTGGGCCGCCGGCGTTCCGCCCACAGACGGGGCAGCAGCGGCGACACCGCGGCGTCCGCGGTCCCGCAGCACCCACTCCCGCAGGGTGGCCCGGTTGATGCCCAGGTCAGCGGCGATGCTCTTGTATGTCGCCCCGGGCGTGGACTCGTACAGGGCCACGGCATCGGCCTTGAACTCGTCCGAGTAGTCCTTCATCGCCATCGGCGGTCTTCTCGCTTCCTCCGGATCAAGCAGATCCAGTATCAGCGTGTCCACCACTCAGGGGGAGGCCCCGAGATTTTACTTCAGAGGGCGTGGGGCTGGAGGTGAGGGGACAGGTGCTTGATTCCATGATGAGACCTTGAGATCACCTCACGGGGCTTGCAGCATGAGTCCCCCCTGCGCAACCACGACCGTATCGTCAGCGGTCAACTCCCCCCTCGGACACAACGCTTGACGATACGGTGACGAGGGCCTCGACCTTACGGTCGCGGTCCTCGTTGCGTATTGCGCGTCGAGCGGGGTTTGCTTCTTCCCGGGGACGGCGGTGTGCGCGTCGAGCTTCTTCTGTGCCGCATCCTTGTCCCGCTGGGCTTCGTTGATCCACTGGGTGACGACGGCGGGGCCGGCTCCGGCGTCTAGGGCGGCCTGGTAGCGGGCGAGGCGGCGCTCGCACTCCTTGATCGCCTGGCGTGCTTGGGCCTGTTCGGGGGTCTGGGGCTCTGCGGCGCTCGCGGGGGTGAGCGCTTTCGATGGTGGCGGAGAGCCGGTCCGGGGCGAAGGCCCGGGCGATCCACCGGTCCAGGGCCTGGCACACGACGTCTTCCCGCAGGTAGACGGTGCGCGGGTGGGTGAGGTCGGGGTAGCGGGCGGCTTCCTCCGGGGGACGTCCACGAGGCCTACGGGCGCCTGCTGCGGGCCGGCTTCGACAGCCGCCTCATCACCAACTGACTCCCGAGCGCCTGCGCACGATGATGCTCGTCCCCGGTCGTCAGTGATCGCCGGCGACCGCCCGCCTTGATGGCAGGCACGACTGTCAGAGGGTCCTCACCTACGGACGTTTGTAGGTGGGGCCCCTCTGAAGTGGTGCCCCGGCAGGATGCGAACCCGCGGCACCCGTTGTACGAGTTTTCCGCTCTCCACGGCCCAGCGCCGGACCGCCCATCACCCCGTCAGCGTGCCCGCTCCACGCGGCGTTCGTCCCACACCGGCTCCGGTGTCTCGCGTACCCGGCCGTCGCTGCCGAACACCAGGAAGCGGTCGAAGGAGCGTGCGAACCAGCGGTCGTGGGTGACCGCCAGGACCGTCCCCTCGTACGCCTCCAGCCCCTCCTGCGGGGCCTCCGCCGACTCCAGGTCCAGGTTGTCGGTCGGCTCGTCTTCTATCTGGTCCCGAGGCAGGAGGAGGTGCTCACCACGCTCCGCGCCGCCCTCGGTGTGCCGGAGGACCGGGGCTGAGCGGCAAGGGGGGACAGCCGACGACCTGCTTCCAGACGGTGAAGCGCTCGCACATCGCGCGTCGGTGGTGCCGGGCAGCGAGCAGGTGGCGTCGGGGCCGGACGTGCGGTGAGATGCCGCTGAATGCGGGCAAGAGCCGCTGGGCTGAGGCGACCGGCTCGGAGCCATGATCCCCAACGGCGGGGGACGGGCCCCCGGCCAGGGGATATGGACTCCGCGTGACTCCGCATGGACTCCAGTGGCACGCATGTGGCACGTCCTGGGACACGACGAAGGGCCAGCATGGAGCAAACCGCGCCTGAGCTGGCCCTTCTCTCTGTGCCCCCGGCGGGTTCGAACCTCGAGCACGGCGCCACCCTCGGAATTCGAAAAGCCCGACGCCGACGCCGTGAAGGCCCAGCTGCGGCACGTGCTCGACGCGGTGGAGACGAAGTTCCCCAAGGCCGCCGAGCACCTCGACGCCGCGCAGCCCGACGTGCTGGCGTTCACCGCCCTCCCGCGCGAGATCTGGCGGCAGATCTGGTCGAACAACCCGCAGGAGAGGCTCAACAAGGAGATCCGCCGCCGCACCGACGTGGTCGGCATCTTCCCCGACCGCACCGCCCGTCCTTGTCGCGCTGGGCGTCGTTGATCCACTGGGTGACGACGGCGGGGTCGGCTCGGGCGTCTAGGGCGGCTTGGTGGTGGGTGAGCTTTCGGTCGCATTCCTTGATCGCCTGGCGGGCCTGGGCCTGCTCGGGTCTGTGGATGGGTGCGGTGCCGGCCGCGATGCTCGCGGCGCTGAGTTCTTCGCGGCCTGGACCCCGCAGGACTCGGCGCGATGTGCGCCGCTGTCGACGCCTACAGCATCGCATTGATTTCGAGACTCTCAAAGAAGCTCGAAGAAATTTCTTCGATTCCATTGACAGGGGGTCGATAAGTCTGCGACGTTCTTGTGCAAGCGGCCGGACCGACCATGGCTCAGCCGCCGAGTGCCTCGCTGCCGAGGGGCCGGAACGACCCGCCGGCAGCCGAAGGTACGAGCAGCAGTCCCGCCTCCGTCCGCTTAGCCCCGACCCCACCGGGGTCTTCGAGAGCTTCCTCCCTGTACCCGGTTCGCAACCGCAGCCAGCGCGAACAGGTCACAGCCGTGCCGCACCCGTTGAGCCGCCCTTCCCCGCCGCACCGAAGGAACCGCCGCCGTGATCCGACTCGCCCGCCACGCTCTCGGCCGCTCCAGGCCCGCCCTCGCCGTAGCCGTCCTCGCCGCCCTGGCGCTGTCCGCCTGCTCCGCCCCCCAGGACTCGTCCGGTAACGGGCAGTCGTCCCCCGAGGCCAAGAAGTTCGCCGCCAAGGCCCAGGCCGACGTCAATGCCGCCACCGCCCGGCAGACACCTGTCACCGCCGCGGTCCCCTCTCCCGGTCCCAGACCGATCAGGAACAAGAGCATCGTCGTCATCCCGTGTTCGATGTCCGTCGAAGGATGTGCCCGGCCCGCCCGCGCGACCGTCGACGCGGCACGGACGATCGGCTGGATCGCGCGGATCGATGACCCTGCCGGCGACGTCACCAAGATGTCCGCAGCGATCCAGCGGGCGATCGCCAGCCGGGCCGACGGCATCGTGCTGACCTCCATCGACGCCGCCGCCGTCCAGGGTGACCTCAAGGCCGCCCGCAAGGCGGGCATCGCCGTCGTCTGCAACATGTGTGGCAATACCGGCAACCTGTACCAGGCCGTCGTCCCTCCGCTGGAGGAAAACGAGCGCGCCGGCTATCTGCTCGGTGAGTTCGCCTACCTGGAGGCACGCAAGCGGTTCAACGCCCCTCCGAAGTTCGTGATCCTTACCGACGACGAGTTCGACACAGTCAAGGCCCGCATCCGGGGCGTCAAGAAGTTCATCGCCGACTGCAAGGCAGCGGGCGCGGGCTGCCAGACGGTCGCCGAGGGTTCGTACTTGGCGTCCGAGATCAGCACCGTCGCGCCCGGCAGGGTGGTCCAACTGGTGCGCAGCCACCCCGACTACGACGTCCTCTTCGCCGGCTACGACGCCGCGCTGAACTTCTTTGCCCAGGGCCTGCAGCAGGCCGGTCTCGCGCAGCCCGGCAAGGCCTTCGGTGTCTCCGTCGACGCCGACGTCGCCAATACCCAGATGATCCGTAAGGGCGGCTACCAGGCGGCGGCGGTCGGCTTCGCCTTCGCCCGCGCCGGCTACGCCGACATCGACAACCTCAACCGGATCTTCCAGGGGAAGCAGCCCGTCGACCAGGGTCTGAAGGGCAAGCTGATCGTCAAGGGCGACGTGCCCGGCAAGGCCTGGGACGGCGACTTCGACGCCGGCTCCCTCTACCGCGAGGCCTGGGGCCTGAAGTGAGCGGCACCTCCACCGACACCACACGCACCGTGCTCGCCGTCCGGAACCTGTCCAAGACGTTCCCCGGGCAGCGCGCGCTCGACGAGGTCTCCCTGGAGCTGCGGGCGGGCGAGGTGCACGCACTGCTCGGCGAGAACGGCAGCGGAAAGTCGACCCTGATCAAGTGCCTGGCCGGATTCCACGAGCCCGACCCCGGCGCCGTCATCGAGGTGGACGGCCGGGCGTTTGAGGCGGCCGCCACCACAGCAGCGGCCGAGCACGGCCTGGTCTTCGTCCACCAGGACCTCGGGCTCATTCCCACCCTGTCCGTGACGGAGAACTTCGCGATCTGCCGCCGTTACGACACCCGGATGCTGGCCCGCGTCGACTGGTCGGCGGCCCGGTCGGCCGCCACGCGGGCGCTGACCGCCCTCGGGCACCCGGAATTGCCGGTCGACGCCCCGGTGGGCCGTCTGCCGGTGGCCTCACAGACCATCGTCGCCATCGCCCGGGCCCTGGCCACGGCGGAGGACGACGCCCGCGTCCTCGTCCTGGACGAGCCGACGGCCGCTCTTCCCGAGGCCGAGGCGGAACGGCTCTTCGACGCGGTGCGGCAGGTGGCTGCGCACGGGGTCGCGGTGCTGTACGTCTCCCACAGGCTGGAGGAGATCCTGCGCATCGCCGACCGCGCCACCGTGCTGCGGGACGGACGGCGCATCGACACGGTCGAGGTTCCAGGCCTCAAGGTCGGCGATCTGGTGCGGCTCATCGTCGGCCGTGCCGTGGGGCCGGTAGGACGGGAGCGCTCCGCGGCCCGCGCGGCAGGCGAAGAACTGCTCGAGGTGAGCGGCCTGTCCGGCCATCGGCTGCGCGGTGTCAGCTTCCAGGTCCGCCGCGGTGAGATCGTCGGTGTGGCCGGGATGCTCGGGTCCGGTCGCAGCGAGCTCGCCCGCATGCTGTTCGGTGCACAGGTACCGACCGGTGGCGAGATCCGTCTCAACGGCGTCCGGGCCACGCTGAGGTCACCGCGGGAGGCGGTCCGCCGGCGCATCGCGCTCATCCCCGAGGACCGGCGCCGCGAGGGCGGGGTCCTGGACATGGACATCACGAAGAACCTCACCCTGCCGTCACTGCCCCGCTTCTGGCGCGGTGCGCGCCTGGCGACGGCGGCCGAGCGCAGCACCGTCAGCCGGCTCATCGACACCTACCGGGTCAGGCCCGCGGCCCCGGGACGCCTGTTCCGGAACCTGTCGGGCGGCAACCAGCAAAAGGTCGTCATCGCCAAGTGGCTGGACACCGAACCGGATCTGATCGTGTTCGACGAGCCCGTGCAGGGTGTCGACGTCGGCGCCCGCGAGGAAATCTTCCGGCTGGTCGACCAGGCCGCCGCCCGCGGCGCCGGTGTCCTGCTGATCTCCTCGGAGATCGACGAGATGCTCGCGCTCGCCGACCGGGTGCTGGTCCTCCGGGACGGCCGTCTGACCCACGAACTCGACGCCGCGGCGACCAGCGCCCACGAGGTCACACAACTCACGCACTTCGACTCCGAACCCGGCCCCGGGAGCGAACAGGAGCTTGCCCGATGACATCCTCCCTCACCCCCGCCGGCGACACCGCCACCCCGGACACCCACCACCGGCCCCGTTCCCTGCGACTGCCGGGCGGGCGCAGCGAGCCCCTGTCCGATTTCCTGACCCGCGTCACGCTGCTGGGGCTGCTGGGGCTGCTGGTCGTGCTGTTCTCACTCCTGAGGCCGGACACCTTCGCCACCTGGGGTAACGCCAAGACGGTCCTCGACCTCCAGGCAGTTCTCACCATCCTCGCCATCGGCCTGCTGCTCCCCCTGATAGTCGGAGAGCTCGACCTGTCCGTCGCCGCCAACCTGGGGGTCGGCCTGATCCTGGTCACCGGTCTGACCTCGAAACAGCACCTCTCCCTGCCCCTCGCCGCGCTCCTCGCGGTGCTGGCCTGCACCCTGGTCGGGGCCGTCAACGGCCTCCTCATCACCAGGCTCGGCATCAACTCGTTCATCACCACCATCGGCATGAGTACCGTGCTGACCGGTGTCCTCGGCGCCTACACCAACGGCAATGTGTTCTACGAAGGCATCCCCTCGTCACTCACCAAGCTGGGCCAGGGCGACCTGCTGGGCGTGCCGCTGCCGGTCGTCTACGCCGCCGCCCTTGGGGTGGTCGTCTGGTACGTGCTGCAGTGGACGCCGCTCGGCCGCTACCTCTACGCCATCGGCGGCTCCCCGGACGCAGCCCGGCTCAGCGGTGTGCCGGTGCGTCGGCTGACTCTGCTCGCCTTCACCGGAGCGGGCCTGCTGGCCGGTGTGGCCGGGCTGGTCCAGGCAGCCGTCCTCGGCAGCGGCAACCCGACGGTGGGACCCCCGATGCTGCTGCCCGCCTATGCAGCAGTGTTCCTCGGCGCCACGGCCATCCAGCCCGGTCTGTTCAACGTCTGGGGAACAGTGATCGCCGTCATCACGCTGCAGGTCGGCACCACCGGTCTGTCCCTGCTCGGCGCTCCCTTCTGGATCGAACCGATCTTCAACGGCGCGGCACTCGTTCTCGCCGTCGCCGCCACCCGTCTGCTGCGCCGCGGCGCACGCTGACCCGGCCTCATATCTCGCAGGAGCGAATTCCTCATGCACATCGACCTGAGCGGCAAGACCGCAATCGTCACCGGATCGAGCCAGGGCATCGGCTTCGCCACCGCCCTGGGCCTGGCCCGCGCGGGTGCGCGCACAGTCATCACCGGGCGGGACGGGGCCCGTCTGGAGAAGGCCCTGCGGCGGATCGCCGACGACATTCCCGGCGCCGACATCGTCGCCGTCGCGGCCGACCTGAGCACCGGCGAAGGTGCCGAGACTCTCCTCGCCGAGGTGCCCGCCACGGACATCCTCGTCAACAACCTCGGCATCTTCGAACCGAAGCCCTTCCTGGAGATCGACGACGACGAATGGCGCCGCTATTTCGACGTCAACGTGCTCAGCGGCATCCGGCTGTCCCGTCTCTATCTGCCCGGCATGATCGGACGCCGATGGGGCCGGATCGTGTTCGTCTCCAGCGAGTCAGCCCTGCAGATCCCGCCGGAGATGATGCACTACGGGATGACGAAGACGGCCCAACTGGCCGTCGCCCGCGGACTTGCGGAGGTCTGCGCCGGCACTGCGGTCACCGTCAACTCGGTCCTGCCCGGCCCCACGAACTCCGAGGGCATCGCCGACTTCGTGGCCGAACTGGGCACCGGAACCAGCCGGTCCATCGACGAACAGGTCGACGAGTTCGTCCGTGAGCACCGGCCCACCTCGCTGCTGCGCCGTGCCGCCACGACCGAGGAGGTGGCCAACCTGATCATCTACCTCAGCTCGCCGCAGGCCTCGGCAACCACCGGAGCCGCGCTCTCCGTCGACGGCGGCACACGCCGGTCCGTCGTCTGAGAAGCCGTCCGGTACTCGCGCCCCGAGAAGGCCGTCCGGCACGCCTCCCCAGAAGCCTGCCGGGAAACCGGCCGACCGCGTCACCCGGACACCTCCGTCCCCCCAGCCGCCCGCAGAAACGTCAGGAGAGCCGTCGCCATGCAGTGCAGCCTCCCGAACCCGGAAGCCGCCCGCCCCGCATCGCCACCCCCCGGCCCCAGCGACCGGACCGTTCAGGTCCTTGCGCAGCCCGCGCCGCAGTCCCCGCTGACGGGTGCCTTCCCGGCGCCCGCCGGTACGGGCGATCGGGACGTGACGCTGTGGTGGCTCGGTCAAGCCGGGTTCGCCCTGCGCCACGGCCGGCACCTGGTCCTGATCGACCCGTACCTGTCCGACACGCTCGCGCAGAAGTACCGTGGCAAGCTCTTCCCCCACCGACGGATGCACCCCGCTCCAGTGGCCCCGGAGGACCTCCGGGGGGTGACCGCGGTGCTGTGCACTCACGGTCACACCGATCACATGGACCCCGGAACCATCCACCCGCTGCTGCTCCACAACCGCCCCCGGTTCGTCGTCCCCAGGGCCGAGCGAACCCGCGCGCTGGAGCGCGGAGTTCCCGCGGATCTGTTCACGGGCACCACCGCGGGCGAGCGCGTCGAGGTGGACGGCATCGTCGTCGAACCGGTGCCTGCCGCACACGAGCGGCTGGAGCAGGACGAACACGGCGACCACCGGTTCCTCGGCTACGTCGTCACCGTCGGCGGCTTCCGGATGTACCACTCGGGGGACTGCGTGCCGTACGCCGGACAGGCCGAGCTGCTGCGCGACCTGCGCGTCGACCTGGCGTTGCTGCCCGTCAACGGCCGCGACGCCTACCGCACCGGCAACGGTGTCCCGGGCAACTTCACGGCGCGGGAGGCGGCCGAGCTCTGCGCGGCGGCCGGCATTCCGCACCTGCTGTGCCACCACTTCGGCCTGTTCGACTTCAACACCGTTGACCCCGAGGACACCCGCGCCGAACTGCGGCGCCGGGCCACCCGGTTGTCGTGGACCGTGCCCCGGCCCGGCCACGCCTACGTCCTCACCCACGCCAACCCGTCCGTGAGAGAGGCCCGATGAACTCACCACACCTCCTGGAGCGCCTGCGCCGGCTGCGCGTTGTGCCGGTCGTGACGCTGCCCGACGTCCGCCAGGCCGCTCCTCTCGGCGAGGCGCTCCTGGAAGCCGGGCTGCCCGTCGCCGAGATCACCTTCCGCTCCGAGGCGGCCCGCGACGGCATCGCGGCGCTGCGCCTGCGCCACCCCGACCTGCTCGTCGGCGCGGGCACCGTGCTGGACCGGGCGACCGTCGACCGGGCTCTCGACGCGGGCGCGCAGTTCATCGTCGCCCCCGGGTTCAACCCGGACGTCGTGGACCACTGCCTGCGCTTGAACATCCCGGTGGTGCCGGGCGTCAACAACCCCACCGGTATCGAGGCGGCCCTCGCCCGGGGGCTGTCCCTGGTCAAGTACTTCCCCGCCGAGGCGTCCGGCGGCCTGCGTCTGCTCGACGCCATGGCCGCGCCGTACGGCCGGATGTCCTTCATGCCCACCGGCGGCGTGACCCCCGACAACCTGGGCGACTACCTCAGCCGCCCCTGTGTCGCCGCCTGCGGCGGCACCTGGATCGCCGGCTCATCACTGCTGGCCGAAGGCGACTTCGCCGCCATCGCCGGCAACGCCCGCCGCGCCGTGGAGATCGCCGCTGCGCGGTCCGGGGCTGTGGCCGCCTCCTGACCTTCCCTTCCCTCCCGCGTGCTCCGGCGCGCGTTCTTCACCCTGCTCACGAAACGGAAAGAAAAGACATGACCCCCACTTACGAACCCACTCCCGGCACCGCGCTCGCCGGGAAGGTCGCCATCGTCACCGGCGGTGCGTCGGGCATCGGAGAAGCCGTCGCCCGGATCTTCGCCGCCAACCAGGCCGCGGTCCTCCTCGTCGACATCGACGGCGACCGGCTCAAGCAGGTCGTCGGCTCCATCCAGTCCCAGGGCGGCACCTGTGTCGGCGTCGAGGCCGATGTCACCGACGAGGACCAGGTGCAGGCGTTCTTCCGGCACGCCGTGCAGGAGTGGGGCCACGTGGACCTGCTCGTCAACAGTGCGGGCCGAGACTCGTTGTCCCCGCCGGTGAGCGAGGTGACGCTGGACGAGTGGAACAAGACGATCGGTCCGAACCTCACCGCGGTCTTCCTGTGCTGCCGCGAGGCCTTCCGCACCATGGAGCGACAGCCCGGCGGCGGCCGCATCATCAACATGGGCTCCTCCTCTGCCCGACTGGCCTCCGGCCCCGGGCACAGCCCCTACCGCGCCTCCAAGCACGGAATGATGGGGTTCAGCAAGAACATCCTGCTCGAAGGCAAGGACAAGAACATCGGCGTGACGGTGATCAACCCGTCACACGTGAAGACCCCCATGACCGAGATCATCGACAAGGGTCTGTACGACGGAGACATCCCGGCCTACCTGGACGGATGGCTCGACGAGAAGGAGATGGCCGAAGGCATCCACGCCAGTTGCATCGATGTCGGCAACGTCGCTGAGGTCACACTCTATGTAGCCACGCGCACCCCCGACGTCACGATCCCCCAGATCGCGCTGTATCCCACGCACAAGGCGCACCGCTACGGCATGGAAGTCTGAGGGCACCGCGATGAAGGCAGCAGTACTGCAGTCCCCGGGCGTTTTGACCTGGACGGACGTCCCCGACCCGGAGCCCGTCGGCGACCGCTCGGTGCTGGTCCGAGTCGGCGGCGTGGGCGTGTGCGGCTCGGACGTGCTCCGGTTCGGCCGCGGCAAGGCGTACCACTATCCGCTCGTCCTCGGTCACGAGTTCTCCGCGGTCGTGGAGGAGGTCCCGGCGGACAGCCGTTTCTCGCCCGGGGACCGGGTAGCCGTGTTCCCTCTCCTGGCCGACCCGGCGGATCCGATGACACAGATCGGCGAGTACACGGTCAGCTCCGGCTACGACTACTACGGTTCCCGGCGCGACGGCGCCATGGCGGAACTACTCCGTGTCCCGGAGGCCAACCTCGTGCCCGTGGGCCCGCAGGTGCCGCTGGTGCACGCCGCCATGGTGGAGCCCGCGGCCGTCGCCCTGCACGCCATGCTGAAGTTCGAGCTGCCGGCGCACGCGACCGCGCTGGTCATCGGAGCCGGCCCGATCGGCGCCTTGGCCGCCCAGTGGCTGCGCATCCTGGGTGTCAGCGAGGTCTACGTCGCCGACATCGACGAACGCAAGCTCGCCGTCATGGCCGACCTGGGTTTCCCGGTGGTCGACGCATCCGACGACGACACCGTGGAGACCGTCCGCAAGCTGACCTCCGGCCGTGGCGTGGACTGCGCCGTGGAGGCCAGCGGTCTGCCCGCATCGCTGCTGCAGGCGATCACCGCGGCGGCTCCGCTGGGCCAGGTCATGCTGCTGGGCGACCTGTCGGGGGACCTGACCGTTCCGCGCGCGCTGGTCTCGTCCGTCCTGCGGCGCGAGCTGCGGCTGTACGGCACCTGGAACTCCAAGATCACCCCGGCCGGCCGCAGCGAGTGGGACATGGTCGTACGGCATCTGGGACATGACCTGCAGGTGGCTCCCCTGATCAGTCACACGCCCGCGCTGGAGGAGGCGCCGGGGATGTTCCAGGACATGCTGGAGCGCCGCACCTGGTACAACAAGGTCGTCTTCGCCGTCGCCCAGGAGGCCCGCGACGAGCTGGCGCGGCCGGGAGTCGTCGGGGGTGTCCGGTGAAGGCCGCGGTACTGCACGAGCCGGGCTCGGTGTCGGTGGAGGAGCTGCCCGAGCCGGCCGTCGGAGCCGACGAGATCCTGGTGCGGGTGCGGGCCGCCTCCATCTGCGGGACCGATCTGCGGATCTTCAAGCACGGCCACTTCAAGCTCCCGGCCGGCCAGGCGCGGGTGCTCGGCCACGAGCTGGCCGGGGACGTGGTGGCGGTCGGCGGACAGGTGCGCGGATTCCGCACGGGCATGAGGGTGAGCGTCACCCCGAACGTGGGCTGCGGCCGCTGCGACATGTGCCGCCACGGCTTCAACAACATGTGCGCCGACTACGAGGCGTTCGGGATCAGCATCGACGGGGGCTTCCAGGAGCTCCTGCGTGTGCCGGGCTTCGCCCTGCAGCGAGGCAACGTCTTCGAGCTGCCCGAGGGCATTTCCTACGCCGAGGCGGCCCTGGTCGAACCGTTCTCCTGCTGCTACAGCGGCCAACAGGCCCTGCGCGTGGGCCCGGAGGACGTGGTGGTGATCGCAGGGGCGGGCCCCATCGGTGCCTTCCACGTGCTGCTCGGCAAGCTCGCCGGGGCGCGGAAGGTGATCATCTCCAACCGGAGCCGGCCCCGTCTGGACCTCGCCGCCCGTCTCGGCGCGGACGTGTGTGTCAGCGTGCGCGAGCGGGACCTGGCCGACGTGGTACGGGAACACACTGACGGCCGCGGCGCGGACGTGGTCATCACCGCGGTGTCCGACCCGCAGGTGCAGGCACAGGCCGTGGACCTGCTCGCCACGCACGGGCGGCTGAACTACTTCGCGGGTCTCGGCGCTGCCGGGAGCGTGCCTGTGGACACCAACAAGGTGCATTACAAGGGCCTGACACTGACCGGAACCACCGGATCCACGAACGGCGACTACGGCCGCTGTCTGCAGCTGGTCGGCGACCGGCGCGTCGACCTGTCGCCCATGGTGGGCCAGGTCTTCGAACTGGACAAGATCCATGACGCTTTCGCGTACGCCGCCTCCGGAGCCGGCATGAAGGCGATGATCGCGTTCGGTGGTGACGTGTTCGACACCACTGCCGGCGCCGGTCCGCGCATCGCGCCGCGGGAAAGCAGGTAGCGCCATGACCCACCGCTATGTCATGGCGTTCGACGCCGGTACCACCGGTATCCGGGCGATCCTGTTCAACAAGGCCGGTGACATCGCCGCCGAGGCCAGCCAGGAGTTCCCGCAGATCTATCCCCATCCCGGCTGGGTGGAACACAACCCGCTCGACATCTGGAACACCCAGGTCACCGTGGCCAAGCAGGTGCTGTCGCAGGCCGGATGCGGTGCCGAGGACGTCGCGGCGATCGGCGTCACCAACCAGCGCGAGACCGTCGTGGTGTGGGACCGGGCGACCGGCGAGCCGGTGCACAACGCGATCGTGTGGCAGGACCGCCGTACCGCCGACCTGTGCGAGGAGCTCAAGGCCCGCGGCCTGGAGGACCACGTCCGGCAGACCACCGGGCTGATCATCGACGCCTACTTCTCGGGCACGAAGATCAAGTGGATTCTCGACCATGTGCCGAGAGCCCGGGAACGCGCCGAGCGGGGCGAGCTGGCGTTCGGCACCGTCGACAGCTGGCTGATCTGGAACCTCACCGGGGGCGCCGCACACGTCACCGACTACACCAACGCATCGCGCACCATGCTGTTCGACATCACCCGTCTCGACTGGGACCAGCGGCTGCTGGACGAGCTCGGCATCCCCCGCGCGATCCTGCCCGAGGTGCGCTCCAGCAGTGAGGTCTACGGACACACCAGCGAGTCGGTACTGCTGGGCGCCCGCATCCCGGTCGCGGCCGCCGTCGGCGACCAGCAGGGCGCCCTGTTCGGGCAGGCCTGCTTCACCCCGGGCAGTGTCAAGGCGACGTACGGCACCGGAGCCTCGCTGGTGCTCAACACGGGCGACAAGCCGGTGTCCAGCCGGCGCGGCATGCTCACCACGATCGCCTGGGGCATCGACGGCACGGTCGAATACGCCCTGGAGGGGCTGATATTCGTGGCCGCGGCCTCGATCCAGTGGCTGCGCGACGAACTGCAGATCGTCTACGACGCCGAGGACACCGAGTACGCCGCGCGCCAGGTGCCCGACTCAGGCGGCGTCTACGTCGTCCCCGCCTTCGTCGGCCTCGCGGCACCCTACTGGGATCAGTACGCCAGAGGAGCCATCCTCGGCCTGACCCGGGGCACCAACCGCAAGCACATCATCCGCGCCACGCTGGAATCCATCGCCTACCAGATCCGGGACGTCATCGGTTGCATGGAGGCCGACTCCGGCATCCCGGTACGGGAGATCAAGGTCGACGGCGGAGCCACCCCCAACAACTTCCTGATGCAGTTCCAGGCCGACCTCCTCGGCGTGCCCGTCCTGCGGCCCACCGTCATCGAGTCCTCGGCCCGGGGGGCGGCCTTCCTCGCCGGTCTGGCCACCGGTTTCTGGAAGGACCACGCGGAGCTCGCCGACGCCTTCCGACTCGACCGGCGGTTCGAGCGGGAGATGGATCAGGCCCAGGCCGACCGGTTGTACGCGGGCTGGCAGAAGGCCGTGGGACGCGCCCGCGACTGGGCGGAGCACTGAGCACCCGCCGCCCGGCCCCGCATCCCCAGCACACCCATGGAGGAACCCCTCATGACGGGTCGCCATACCCCCGCAACTCGCCCGACGATGTACTTCCTCGGGGTCACCACCACCAAGTCGTCCATCATGAAGGTGTTCCCGGCCTGGGCCCGGGAACTGCACCTGGACGCTGTCATCGAAGGCATCGACCTGCCACTGGACGACACCCCGGAGCACTACCGCGAGGTCGTCGCCTTCATCAAGAAGGACCCGCAGTCCCTCGGGGCGCTGGTCACCACCCACAAGCTCAACCTCTTCAGGGCCAGCCGCGACCTGTTCGACGGGGTCGGCGAGGAAACCCGGCTGCTGGAGGAGGTCAGCAGCATCTCCAAGCGCGGGGAAGAGCTGTGGGGCCACGCCATGGACCCGCTCACCAGCGGTCTGTCCCTGGAGGCCGTCGTGCCCGACGGCTACTGGAACGCCACCGGCGCCGAGCTGCTCCTGCTGGGGGCCGGCGGTTCCTCGCTGGCCCTCACCCTGTACCTGCACAACCGTGCACGGGCCGGCCGCGACGTGCCGTCCCGCATCGTCGTCACCAACCGCCGCGAGGCCCGGCTGCGGGAAATGCGCGACGTGCACGAGCGCCTGGGCTCCACGCTGCCCATCGAGTACCGTCTGGCGCCGGAACCGGAGCGCAATGACGAACAACTGCGCTCTCTCGCCCCGGAGTCGGTCGTGGTCAACGCGACCGGACTGGGCAAGGACCGGCCCGGGTCGCCGCTCACGAACGCCGCCGTCTTCCCGCGCGACTGCCTCGCGTGGGACTTCAACTACCGCGGGGACCTTGTCTTCCTCGACCAGGCCCGAGCCCAGCAGCAATCGCGCAACGTGCATGTCGTCGACGGCTGGCTGTACTTCATCCACGGCTGGACCCGCGTCATCGCCGAGGTCTTCCACATCGACATCCCCACCCACGGACCCGCCTTCGAGCGGCTGTCCCGTATCGCCCGTGACGCCTCCCAGGAGAACGCATGAACACCACCCGACCCGCGATCGTCACCGACTTCAGCCTGGTCGACGGACTGTCCCGGACCAAGACGCCCCTGCGCCGCACGGTCGCGGCGATGGCGGACATGTATGCCGACCGGGAGGCCGCCCGCCGGCTGGGCGAGGAGGATGTCCTCGTCTACGAGTTCTTCGACGCCGGGGTCCCGGAAAGCTCCGGTGAAGTCGCCTACGGCACCAGCATCGTCTACCCGGGCAAGGTGGGCGACGAGTACTTCATGACCAAGGGCCACTTCCACTCCGTGCTCGACACGGCCGAGATCTACTACTGTCTGCGCGGCCGCGGGATCATGATGATGGAGAACCCCGAGGGCGACGTGCAGTGGGAGGAGCTGTCCCCCGGCAAGGCCGTCTACGTGCCCGGCCGATACGCCCACCGCAGCATCAACACGTCCGCGGACGAACAGCTCATCACCTTCTTCGCCTTCCCCGGCCACGCCGGCCACGACTACGGCACCATCGAGTCCAAGGGATTCCGCAAGATCGTCGTGGAGCGCGACGGCGCCCCGGCGGTGCTGGACAACCCCAGGTGGGCCCAGTGACCGGCATCATCGCGGTGACACCCCGCGCACTCTCCCAGGGCGGCCACCGTGCGCTGGCCGCCCTGGAGGCGGCCGGCTACGAGATCCTTTTCCCCACCCCTGGCCGCCAGCCCACCCGCGAGGAGCAACTGCGCTTCCTGCCCACCTGCGTCGGCTACCTGGCGGGCGTCGAGCCGATCAGCCGGGAGGTGCTGACCACAGCGCGCGGACTGAAGGTCATCAGTCGTAACGGCGTCGGCACCGACGCCATCGACCTGGACGCCGCGGCCGAGTTCGGCATAGCGGTCGAGACCGCAGCAGGCGCCAACGCGCAGGGGGTCGCCGAACTCGCCGTCACCCTGATGCTCGCCGGACTCCGCCAGGTCCCGACTCAGGACGCCACGCTCAAGGCCGGCCGGTGGCAGCGGCTGGAAGGCAGGGAAGTGGCCGGCCGGATCCTGGGCGTGATCGGGTGCGGGCAGATCGGCCGACGGGTGGCCCGGCTCGGCCTGGGCCTCGGCATGTCGGTCCGGGCCTTCGACGCGGTGCCCGATCCCTCGTTCGCACCGGCCGGCGACTTCTCGTTCACCACCCTGGAGGATCTGCTGGCCCAGGCCGACGTGGTGACGCTGCACTGCCCGCCGGCCGCACGCCCGGTGATCGACAAGGAAGCGCTGACGACCGTGAAGCCGGGTGCCTATCTGATCAACACCGCCAGATCGGCCCTGGTCGACGACGAGGCCGTCCGGCAGGCGCTGGCCGACGGGACACTCGCCGGCTACGCCACGGACGTCTTCGGCCAGGAACCCCCCGATCCGCGAGAGCTCCACCGGCACCCGCGGGTGACCATGACTCCGCACATCGGCGGGTACACGAAGGAGAGCGTGGAACGCGCAACCCGCGCGGCCGTGGAGAATCTGCTGCGGGTACTGTCCGCCCGCCCCTGAAGAGACCACGGAGAAGTCATGGCTGTCCCGGCAGACGAGACCGGCAACCTGCTGCGCCTCATCACCAGCAAGGTGCCCTACCTTCCGGCCGCCCTGCGGCAGATCGGAGAGTACCTGCTGGCCCACCCCCAGCAGGCCCAGTCGATGACCATCTCGCAGCTCGCCTCACACTGCCAGGTGGCCGAGTCGACAGTGTCGCGGTTCGTCCGCGAACTGGGCATGGACAGCTTCCACTCCCTCCGGGTCGGCCTCGCCGAGGCAACCTTCGCGTCCCGGTCCACCAGCGAGGACCGGGACGAGGAGTTCGTCTACGAAGGCATCCTCCGCGGCGACACCGCCCCCGCCATCGTGGGAAAGATCGAGCGGAGCAGCCGGCACGCTCTCACCCAGACCGCCGAACGCGTCAGCGGCGACGCCATCAGCCAAGCCGTCGACCTCCTGCACGACGCCGCCTCCGTCGTCTTCTGCTGCATGGGATCCTCCAGCATCGCCGCCGAAGAAGGCGTCATGCGCTTCACGCGAGCCGGGAAGAAATGCCTGCTCTACCGGGACCAGAGCCTGCAGGTCATGCTCGCCACCATCCTGACACCCCAGGACGTCCTCATCGCCATCAGCGACTCCGGGCAGACCACCTCCGTCGTCGAGGCCATGCAGCTGGCCCGCCATACCGGAGCGGCATCGATCGGGATCACATCCGTCCCGGACAGCCCCGTCGCCAGGCTCAGCAACGTTCCCCTGTTCACCTCGAACCTTTCCGGAACAGGGTTGTACGGGGAGTCCGTCACCTCCAAGTGGGGCCAGCTCCTCCTCATCGACATCCTCTACGCCACCTACGCCGCACGTCACGTCGACACCACACTGCAACATCTCAAGGAAACCTACGAAGCAGGCATCCGCCGCTCCCGGTCCACCGAGCAGCAGTCTGTGGAAGGTGACGCGGACAGCTGATCCACCCTGCACCTGGCCTTGCGCGCCGAGCGGTTCGAGCGAGACGTCCCGCGATGACCTGTGCCCCGAGGGCGGCGGCGACCTGGACCCCGAACGAGCCGGCACCCCCGGCCGCACCGTGAATGAGGACTGTCTCGTGCGGCTGGAGGCCGGTGCGCTGGACGGTCTGCCAAGCGGCGAGCCCTGCGAGGGGTACGCCCGCTGCTTCCTCCCAGGTGAGCACGGCGGGCTCGAGGGCCAGGACCTGTGTCGGAGGGCGTCCTGGCAGAGCCGGGCATCCCGGCGTTGAGAGACGGGCATCGTGCTGTCAGTGCCGTCGAGTAGGTTCTCTCCCTTCGGCCCGACAGGCGGGCCGACGAACTGGGAGGACTCCTCGCCGTGAGCATGCACATGCACATGCGCGCCGTCGCGGAATCCGAGATCCGGGACGACCACACCTGGCTTGCGGCGTTCATGTCAGAGGCTTGGGAGAACCACCCCGACGAGTACGCAGCGGGCATCGCGTTCTCGATCGACAAGGTCTGGAATGCCGTCAATGACCTCTACGCCGCTGCCGATGTCCTCGATGCGGATGCCGACGACTCTTGGGAGCTGCCGATTTACGGCGCGCGCCCCGTGCCATACAGCGCCGAGGCCGACCCCTCCAACCCGCCCCTGGGGATTCTGGAGCCGCCTGAGGTGTCACAGGCCGCAGCCTTCCTCGCACGTGTCTCTTTCGACGAACTGTGGAACGTCGCAGGTGCCAAGCTCGTCTGGATCGGCTGGGACGAAGCAGAGGTCAGGCAGGAGTTCCTCGACTGGCACAGGAGCCTCCAAGGGTTCTACGGGCGGGCGGCTGCGGCGGGCCACGCCGTGGTCAGGGTGGTGTGGGCCTGAGACGCGGTCGCGTGCTGGTCACAGCCGTTCGGTGATGGCGGCGACCAGTAATGTCGCTTTGTGCCGGACGGCGAGTTCGTCGTTTCGCGTGGCGACGGCCCGGTGCCGCTTCAGCCGGTTCGGCACCGCACGGGCCATCCGGGAGGCGTTGTCGGCACTGACAGGACACGTACGTGCCGGACACACCGTGGGCGACCGCGCACTGCTCCTGGTCGACGTGGACGGCGTGACGCCGGGGCCACCCGGGTCTCCTCTGGTCTTCCTGCACTCCAGGTTCCATGCCGGTCCAATGCCGCTCGCGTGAGCGCAGCGGCCCCTTTCTCGCATACGGCCGCCGCCTACGACCGACAGTGCGGCGAGCCCGCGCCCGGAGGGCGCGGGCTCGCCGCCCGGCTTCCGTTCTGCATCTCGGTGACGCGTGTCCGCCGCCCGGTGGACACGTCCCGTCAGCTCCGCGCAGTGGACCGGCTGCCGAGGTCTGCCGGGTCCAACGCTCCCGTCATCAGCGCGACGGCGTCCGGCATGGAGATGTCGGACGTGTTCACCAGAGCTATGCGCCGGCCCAGTCGCTGCACGTGGATGCGGTCGGCGACATCGAAGACGTGCGGCATGTCGTGGCTGATGAGGATGACGGGGACGCCCCGGTCACGGATCTGACGGATGAGGTCGAGTACGCGCTGCGACTCCCGCACCCCCAGGGCCGCCGTCGGCTCGTCCATGATGATCACTTTGCTGCCGAAACAAGCGGCCCTGGCCACGGCGACGCCTTGTCGCTGCCCGCCGGAGAGTGTTTCCACCGGCTGGGAGAAGTTCTGGATGGTCAGCAGGCCCAGAGAGGTCAGCAGTTCGCGGGTTTCCTGCTGCATGGCCTTTTTGTCCAACAGGCGCAGGACGCTGCCGAGCGGCCCCGGCTTGCGGCGCTCGCGCCCCAGAAAGAGGTTGGCCGGAATGTCCCGGGAGGGGGCGACGGCCAGGTTCTGGTACACGGTCTCGACGCCGTGGCCGCGCGCATCCAGGGGATTGCGGAACTGCACGCGTTGCCCGAACAGACGGATTTCGCCGCTGTCGGGAAGCTCGGCACCGGACAGGCATTTGATGAGGGTCGACTTGCCGGCTCCGTTGTCGCCGATGACGGCCAGAACCTCTCCCGCGCGCAGTTCGACATCGGCGCCGGCGAGGGCGGTGACGTGTCCATAGCGCTTGACCAGGCCGTGTGCCTGCAGCGCGAATGCGTGGTCGTCGGCGGAGTTCATGCGGCCACCTTCCGGATCCACTGGTCGGCAGCCACGGCGGCGATCACGAGGACGCCAATGGTAAAGACCTGCCACAGGTCATTCACACCCGCCAGAGCGAGTCCGCTGCTGAAGACACCCACGATGAGGGAGCCCAGGAGAGTGCCGAGGACATGGCCTCGACCGCCGAAGAGGCTGGTTCCGCCGATGACGGCGGCCGTGATACTGCTGAGGTTGAGGTTCTCGCCGGCCTGAGGGCTGACGGAGCCGATCCGGCCGATGAGGAACCATGCCGCGACACCGCAGATGATGCCGGCCACGATGTAGACGCTGAGCAGCACGCGGCCGGTGCGGATTCCGCTGAGACGCGCGCCTTCGGGGTTGTCGCCCACTGCGTGCAGATGGGCCCCCCATGCCGTGCACCGCAGAATGTAGGCCACGGCGGCGAAGCAGCCGATCATCAACAGAGAGCTGTACGTCACCTGCGTACCGAGGATCCGGACGGAATGCCCCGGCCAACTGAGCAGGGCCGGCACGTCCTGGGCACTGATGGTCTCGCTGCGGGAGTAGGCGAGGGTGATGGCAGAGAATATGCTGAGGGTGCCCAGGGTGGCGATGAACGGAGGGATCCGCAGTCGCGTGACAACGAGTCCGTTGACTCCTCCACAGGCGGCACCGGTGACAACACCGAGCAACAGGGCCAGGGGCACGGGCATACCGTGATCGACCGCGAGCTTGCCCATGACGACGGAGGCGAGGACGGTGATGGCGCCGACCGACAGGTCGATGCCGGCGGTCAGCACGATGAGCGTCTGGGCTATGCCGACCATCCCGATGATCTGCACCTGCTGGAGGATCAGCGACAGGTTGAGGGGATCGCTGAACCGGGTTCCGACCCACAGGGTGAACAGGACGGATGCGAGCACGAGGACGATGAGGGGGCCGAGCAGCGGCTGAGAGTGAAGGGCGGCCTGCGTGCGGGCGAGCAGGCCGTGCCGCGGCGGCTGGAGGGCTGGGGGGTCGGCGGCATGATGGGCGACGGTGTCGTGTGCCATGGTCAACTCCTGGTGCTGGTGGGAAGATCTGCGGGCGCAGGGGCGTATGCGGAAAGAGGCGTAGGGCTCCGCGGGCCGGCGAAGGACTGGCGCCCCGGCCAGGCGGGTCCGCCGGGTCGACTCAGCCCCAGCAGTGGGCCATGCCCCAGTCGGACTTCTGAGAGGGCAGGTCGGGCACGGGGGTGTTGGTGATGAGGCTGACGCCGGTGTCGGTGAAGGCCTGCCCTGACGAGGGGGAGGGCTTACTGCCGTTCTTGACGTGGGCGGCCACAGCGGCGAGCCCCTCGGCAGCCATCTTCACGGGAAACTGCATGGAGGTGGCGCCGATAGCGCCCGCTGTCACGTCCTTGACACCCGAACAGCCGCCGTCGATGGACACGATGGTCACGTCTCTCGCCTTGCCCGCCGCCTTGATGGCCTGGTAGGCGCCCTCTGCGGCCGGCTCGTTGATGGTGTAGACGAGGTTGATGGAGGAGTCCTTCTGGAGGAGCTTTTCCATGGCGCTGCGGCCCCCCTCTTCGTTCGCGCCTGTCACTTCCTGACCGACGATGCGGGGGTCGTGCTCGTCGCCGATGCGCCCGGGATCACCGACGTTGATGCCGAAGCCCTCAAGGAAACCCTGGTTGCGCAGGATGTCGACCTTGACGTGGTCGGCGCTGAGATTCAGCAGGGCGATCCGGGCTCGCTTGTCTGCCATCTTCGACTTGGCCCACTTGCCGATCATCTGGCCGGCGCGCCGGTTGTCGGTGGCGAAGGTGGCATCGACGGCCGAGGCCGGATCGGTGGGCGAGTCCAGAGCGATGACCATCACGCCGGCCTTCCGGGCTCGTTCGATGGCCGGTACGACCGCGCTGGAGTCGGAGGGTGTGATCAGAATGCCCTTGGCTCCTGCAGCCACCAGATTCTCGATGGCGCTGACCTGGGAGTCGTTGTCGGTCTGTCCACTGCCGGCGAAGGTCCTCAGCTCCACGCCGAGTTCCTTGGCCTTCTTCTCCGCTCCCTCGCGCATCTTCACGTAGAACGGGTTGTCGTTGGTCTTGGTGATCAGCCCGACGACGATCTTTCCGTCGGAACCCCGGCCAGAGCCGGCGCCGCTCCCACATGCGGTGAGCAGCAGGGTGAGCCCGATGCCCGCGGACGAGAGTGCGAGCGCTCGGCGGCGTAGCGGGGGTCGGATTGCCATGGAAGGTGCCTCTTCTCAACGAAGTGCGGGGCAGGTCGGTGCCGCCGACCACCCGCAGGGGGCTCGGGGTTAGGGCGGAAGAAGCCGTGTACCGGCGCCTGCACCTGGGTGTCTGCGGGCCGGTCCGGGCGAGCGGGGGCGTGGCCGGCCCGGCGCTTGCCAAGAAAATCGCAGAGGTTTCGAGACCATGTCAACGATGCGGAAGAAACTTCTTCGAGTAGATTTGAGACGCAGGCAGAAATTTCCTCGACCATGTTTGACAAGTGTCGAAAATCATGCGACATTCGGGCCGGGCCCTCTCGTGAACCGACTCGGGGCCCGCGAACCGGCCGTGAGGGAGGGGGACCTCCCCCTGAGCGGGGCGAGAGCGAGTCCGGTGAGCTGACCAGCGCCGAACGCGAGGAGCTCAAGCGGCTGCGCAAGGAGGTCCGTGAACAGCAGCAGACGATCGAGATCCTGAAAAAAGCGACGGCCTTCTTCGTGAAGGAGAACGACCGGTGAGCGAGCTGTACCGGTTGATCCATGCGGAGAAGGCGGCCTACCCGATCGTCCTGCTGTGCCGGGTACTGAAGGTCGCCCGCTCCTCCTACTACGCCTGGTGCGAGGGCGAGGCCGCCCGCCGCGCTCGTCAGGCCGCCGACGACGCGCTCGCGCACGAGATCACCGTGCTGCACATTGCCTCCCGCCGCACCTATGGCGTCTGGCGCATCCACGCCGAACTGCGCCGCCTGGGCCGACGGGTGAACCGCAAGCGCGTCGCCCGCGTGATGCGTGAGCGCGACATCCGCGGCATCAGCCGGGGCAAGAGGCGTTCGCTGACCCGGCCGGATGTGAAGGCGAAGCCGGCCCCGGACCTGATCGGCCGTGACTTCCATGCCGAGCGTCCCGCCAGCGCGCCGAGGTAAGGGCACCGCCCAGTGCGTTCCCTGGCCGGACGAAGGACCCCCGATGAACCTGGACGAATACACCACCTCCTTCCTGCCGTACGCCCCGGCGAAGAACCCTCACGGCTGGCAGCTCGACCTGAACGCGTTCGGGCAAGCTCTCCGCGAGGCTTTCCCTGACGTCGGCTACCGGCCCGAGGAGGGACACCCGGCCCGTCTGGGTGTCTGGGGACTGACGGCCGACGGCACCGAGTTCGACGGCTTCGCCGGCAATGAAATCCGCGACACCATCGCCTTGCGTGGCAACGCTGTCGCCGAGGTCGCCCCGTTCATCGCCTGGCTGCGCGACCACTACATCGCCTCTCCAGACCTGATCCGCTTCACCAGCGAAGCCGCATTCGCACGCGGCGTCGAAACCCACTGGCGCATCCCGGCCACCGGCGGGACCGATCGGATCGAGGAGAATTGCGACACCATCTACTGGTCGTGGTCGGCGGATAGAAGCCACCAGCGACGCGCGCCTCGGACCGGAGATCTCCCCACCGCCTCGGCGCGGGCTCGAGACGCCGGTCCTCGTCGGTGGCCTGCGTGTGCTGCGCGCGAGCCACCAGCAAGTCGTCCCTCGGCGCGTTCGCCGGCGCTTCCGGCACGCTGCCCAACGACTTCTTCGGGCGGTGGTCCGGCCTCTGTTGCAGGCCGGGCCCCGGCCCGTCGCTGCTCAGCCATGTGTCCGCGTTCTGGCTGAAGTTCGTCTGTGACGCAGGCCACCCGTGACCCTTGACACACGTCCGTCACCCCTGCATTCTTCCACCATTCGGTTGGTGTCTACCGAGTAGTGGAATCGACCTGGTCGCCGACACCTCGGAGTCCCGCATGAGACACCGCGTCAGATCCCGCATCGCCATGGGAGCGAGTGCCGAAACGTGCAATCTGCTGCATCCCGCACCCGCCCGCGAACCCGGCGAGCGCAGGGCGAAGGCGGTGCCGGCCACGCGCCCCGAGGCTATGACGACCGCCCGCGCCGCGCGCTGGACGCAGGTCGCGACCACTCTCGCCCGCGTCGCACAAGGATGCCTCTCGCCCGCACCGCGCAGGTGTTCAACGCCGCCATCCACGGCGTCCCCGTACCGAAGTTGCTGTACGGCCCCGGCGCCGTCGTCGCGCGCGCCTACCCACTGACCGCCACGGTGCACCCGTGGTGCGGCCCCTCCTCTCCGATGTCGTAGAAAAGGGTGCTAGATGATCCTTGCCAACTACCAGCAGGACTACAGTCCGGTGGGTCACTCGCTCGGGCTGTCGTCCATCATCGCGATCCTTCCGCTGCTCGTCCTGTTCGTGCTGCTCGGCGTCGTGCGGATGAAGGCGTGGCTGGCCTCGCTGATCTCCCTCGTCGTCGCCGTGGTGCTCGCGGTCGCCGTGTACTCGATGCCGGTCGCCGACGCGCTCAACAGCGGACTGCTGGGCGCCGCGTTCGGTTTCTTCCCGATCATGTGGATCGTCATCAACGCGATCTGGGTCTACAACCTCACCGTGGAAACCGGCCACTTCGACGTGCTGCGCAGGTCGTTCGCGTCCATCAGTGACGACCAGCGCGTGCAGGCGATCATCATCGCCTTCTCCTTCGGCGCCCTCATGGAGGCGCTGGCCGGTTTCGGCACGCCCGTCGCGATCAGTTCGGTCATGCTGATCGCCCTGGGTTTCAAGCCGCTCAAGGCAGCCACCGTGGCCCTGGTCGCCAACACCGCACCCGTGGCGTTCGGCGCGATAGCCGTGCCGATCACCACACTGGCGGGCGTCACCGGCCTGCCCGTGGACGACCTCGGCGCGATGGTCGGCCGGCAGACACCGGTCCTGGCACTGTTCGTGCCGCTGGCCCTGGTGTTCATCGTGGACGGCCGAAGAGGGCTGCGGCAGACCTGGCCTCCGGCGGTGGTGTGCGGCGTGTCCTTCGCGCTCTTCCAGTACCTGTCCTCGAACTTCTGGTCCGTGCCGCTCGCCGACATCATCGCCGCCCTCGCCTCCATGCTGGCGGTCCTGGCGTTCACCCGGGTGTGGCACGCCGAGGAGACGTACCAGGAGAGCCGCGAGGACGACGGCATCGATGATGGGATCGACGACAGCAACGGCGGCGTCCTCAGCGGTGCCCGCGGCGGCTCGCGCGGGCCGCAGAACCCCGACGGTGCGCCGGATGCGGAAGGCGGCGAGTCCGTGGAGACTCGGCTGCCGACCCGGGCGCGCGCGACCACCGATCGCGACACGCACGACTCTCCGCTGGACGTCTTCAGGGCGTACGCGCCCTACCTGGCCATCATCGTGGTGTTCGTGCTGGCCACCCGGGTACCGGCGATCACCGGAAAGCCGCCGGCCGGCGTCGGCGCGAGCGGTACCGGCCTGGAGTCGGTGACGCGCATCGTCAACTGGCCGGGGCTGCACATATTCAAGCCGAACGGCGACCCGGTCGCCACCACCTTCAAACTCAACTACCTCTCGGCGGCCGGGAGTCTGCTGCTGATCGCCGGCCTGATCAGCATGGTGCTGATCCAGGTCGGCCCGCGCCGTGCCCTGCGCGCCTACGGACGCACCCTGGACCAGCTGAAGTTCGCGGTGCTCACCGTCATGCTGGTGCTGGGACTCGGCTACATCATGAACGAGTCCGGCGAGACCACCACGCTGGGTCTGTGGGTGGCCGGTGCCGGCGGGGCCTTCGCCTTCCTCTCACCGATCCTCGGCTGGCTGGGCGTCGCCGTCACCGGCTCCGACACCTCCTCCAACTCCCTGTTCGGCGCCCTCCAGATCACCGCTGCTCACCAGGCCGGCCTGTCGCCCACCCTCATGGCCGCGGCCAACTCCTCCGGTGGCGTGCTCGGCAAGATGATCTCCCCGCAGAACCTCGCCATCGCCGCGGCCGCGGTCGGTTTCGAGGGCCGCGAGGGAATCCTCTTCCGCCGGGTCATCGTGTGGAGCGTGGTCTTCATGCTCTTCATGTGCGTGCTCGTCTACCTGCAGAGCACGCCGGTGCTCGACTGGATGGTCGTGAGCACGTCGGCAACCACGCCCTGACAGGGGCGTGGAGCACGGCACGGTACGTGCCGAGAATCTCCGGAGGCCAGTTCCCGCGTCGGCGAACCACCGAGCAGAGAGCCCCGAGTTGACGGTCTGCACGCCCTCATGGGCCAGAACGGAGACCGGGGCCTGCCCGGCGGCAAGCCGACGCGGGAACGGAGCGGCGCCGAAGACCAGGTTTGCGTTGTCTTCGCGTGGTGACCGGTTTGATCCCGTGACGCGGTGGGCGGTCCGCGGCCGGATGGCGTCGCGGGAGTGTCTGCTCGGTCCGGTGGCTGCCGGCGCCGGGACGGGAACCATGGCCTCGGACGGGCTCGTCTCCTGCAACGGGTGAACGGGTGAGGTGCGCGCCGGGGGGTGGTCATGCAGATCATCGAGGTGACCGGGTACGCCGTCCGATCTGCTGTGATCACGATGAGGCGGACAGGGACGCCACTTGAGTTCGTGATCTTCCCCATGCTGCACGTCGCTTCGCCCACGTTCTACTCCCAGGTCCGCCTCAGGCTCAGGGAGTGCGACCTCATCGTCCTCGAGGGAATCCGAGGGAAAGCGGTCGGCGTGAGTGCCCTCACGCTTGCGTACCGGTTCGCCCCACGCCGTCGGCGCAACGACCTGCAGGAGCAGCGCGAGGACTTGCTGCTTCCCGACGACGTGCCGGTGGTCAACCCGGATGTGACCGCGGCGGAGGCCGTCGAGGACCTGAAGGCACTGCCGCGGTGGATGTACGTACTACTCCTGGTCGGGGCCCCGGTGATGGGCCTGGTGTTCGCGCTGCGCGGTCCACGCGCCTTCCTCGATGAGGACATGGTCGTCGAGGACCTGCCGTCGACGCTGCGAGCGGAGATGACGGCCGACGGTCCTGTCGAGCACGCGATGACCGCTCGGCGCGACCAGCGGTTGCTCGACGCGCTCGGCGAGATCCACACGGAGCGCGGCGCCGAGCCGATCCGGGTGGCCGTCGTCTACGGAGCCGGCCACGTCCCGGCGATCGTGTCGGGGCTGTGGGACCGCTACGGATACCGGCCACGTGCGGCGGAATGGCTCACCGTGCTTGTCCAGGCGTAGATCGCCGGGGCGCGCCGAGGTTCCGTCGCCCCCGCGATCACTCCGGAAGGACCAGGTGGGTCCGGGGCGGGCGGCCGGGTCATGCCCCACCCGAGGCGGTGCAGGCCACCGGTGAGATTGTCCCGTCCCGTCGAGCGGAATGCCTGTCGAACGGAATGCGCGGATGGCCAGGTTCTGCAGGGCGCCGTCGGCTGCGGTGTACACCGGTCCGCCCGTGAGGCATCGTAGTGATCACAAAGGCGATCGCCGGTAGGCTACGGCGGTGCGCACGGTCGAGCTTCTGTTGGACGAGGCGGCTGAGCTGGCGGTTCGGGGGGCGTGGCGGCGGCTCGCGAACGCGGGGCTGCCCAGTCTGGCGTTCCACCGCTCACCGACCAACAGGCCGCACCTCACCCTGGCCACCTGCCCGGAGCTGACCGCCCCGATCCGCTGGGAGCTCGCCGAGGTGGCCGCCGACCTACCGCTGCCGGTGCGATTCGCCGGCGTGGTCCGCTTCGAGCGGCCCACCTCGGTGCTGGCCTGGGCGCTGAACCGCGACCCCGCGCTGGTCGGCTTGCACCGCCGGGTGTGGGAGGCGGTGGCCTCGGACAGCCCTCCCGAGACCCTCAACCCCTTCCACGAGCCCGGGCGCTGGAGCCCGCACATCACCCTCGGTCGTACCCGGCGCCCTGGTGCGTTCGCCGACCGGCGGGTCCCCGAACTGGTGCCCGCGCCGCCGCTGCCGGTCCGGCTCATCACCCTGCGCAGCTACGACACCGACACCGGCGCCCTGGAGGTGCTGGAGCCCCGCCCCTGAGTCGCCCCCGACGGCCACCGGTCGGCACACTCCGAAGGGGGCCTCGCCGGGGTGCCGGCGGGCGGCTGCGTGAGTGCCCCATGTCCCCGGTCCTCGTCGGGGTCCGCGCCGCTCTCGACCTCGGCGATCTCGACCCGACGACCGAGGTCCTCGTTGCACCAGTCCACCTCGCAGGTCCCGGAACGGGGGAGGCCGTCTTCAGCGTCCTCGACAATGCTGCCGGCTGGACGAAGACCGTCGCCTTCGGCACGGACACGTGCTGCGCCAGTCCTTGCCGGCGAGTCCGTATCGCCAACCCCGTGGAGAGCTCCTAGTACGGTGAGCGCCGCTTGTGCATCGGCGGGGCATCGCGGTTGGGCAGCCTCGTTGGAGACCCGGCCGATCTCACGCAGAGTCGCCGTGTCCGATGGGGAGGGGCAGCGTTCACGGATGAAGGCGGCTGGAACCTGGACGACGGTGTCGTGGTCAGCGGGCGACTCCTTCATCAGGTGCTCCAACGCATAGACCCCGCCAATACGTTCGGCGATCTGGTCTGATGCGAGCAGCGACACCGACTTGGCATACCGGTCGGTCAGCTGTCCGCGCCGGTTCAGGTAGAACGAGCGAGCAGGGCACTGAGGGCGGCAAGTCCCTCGCAGCCGCCAGGAGTGTCTGGCGGACGGCGTCAATAGCGTCGGCCCGTGCCTTTCCGTGCAAGGAGCTCACCGTGTGCCCACCGACCTGCCACGCAAGAGGTCCGACGACCACGAGTGTGATCGAAACCACTGCCGCAGCCGCGCCCGCGATCACGGCCGAGCGCTTCCATGACCGCAAGGGAAGCATGAGACCTCCTGCGATCGTCAGGGCCTCTCGGGGCAGCGAACGATCCCCTGTGCTGCGATGGGTTCTTCCCAGGGCGAGGGGTCGCCACTCTTCTGACAGTTGGGGCTGAGGCACTCGGCACGCGAAGGTTCGCGGGGTTGCGGTCTGCCGGCCGGCGGGGGGTTGAGCGTCTTCTGGATGCGCCCGTGCCCGCCCAGCGACACGGCGCGTTTGGGCGTGTCGCCGAGGGGGCCACGCACATAGCATGCGGCAGTGCATTCACGTAAACGTTCAAGGTATCGACGGGTGTTGGGGACGCTGTGCGCCGGACTCGCCGCTGTGGCGGCCTCGTTGGTGGCCGCGCCTCCGGCCGCCGCCGCCACGCCGTTCGCCGCTCTGCCGTCGGGTACGGTCAAGACGTTCCACCTGAGCATCGACCGGGCGTCGGACTACGACGCCTACGGCGCCGCCATCCGTGGCGTGGAGAAGAGCGGTGCCGTCGCTCGGGCGACCCCGCTCGACGTGGCCGAATCCGGGCAGCACACCGGGCGGGCGGCGCTGTGCCATGACACCGGCCTGGACGGCAGCCTCAAATACGACGGGTTCTGCTGGGACACCACCGACGACAACACCAGCGCCTACTCGTCGAGCGGAGGCTGGCACCCTCAGGGCCTGACCGCCGCGCACGACGCGACCGGCAGCACCTACAGCGGCCACAATCTCTACCTCGCCTCCTGGTACTACGGCAACGGCACCACCGAGAACCAGTTCGCCCGCATCACCATCGCCGAGTCCACCGGCACTTCGGTGACCTACGGCCACGTCCTGCTCGTCCAGCCGACCGGTGACGCGAACGGCGGCGACTTCATCCCGATCACGAACATCCACGCCGACGGCATCGTCTGGTACGGCAACAAGCTGTTCGTGGCCAACGGCGGTCAACTCCTCGTCTTCGACACGCAGTACCTGTGGAGGATGAGCAGCACGTCGAGCGACTACGTCGGCATCCGCAGCGGGGTCTCCTCGGCGCGTTACCACCAGTGGGCGCTTCCGCTCCAGGGCGTCTACTACACCGGCGACCGCAGCCGGGACCCGCGCGCCTGCGCCGGTGGCAGTGGTCAGCCGTGCCTCGGCTCGCTCAGCCTCGATCGTTCGGCCAAGGGGCCCGCGCTGATCTCGGGCGAGTACCGCAGCCATGACGCGGGCGCCGGCGGCCGGGTCATCAGGTGGCCCCTGAACGACGCCACCGACCTGCCGCTGGCCGACAACGGCACGACCGTCGGCACGACGACGGCCACCGCCGGGTACAGCACCCCGGTGTATCAGATGCAGGGCGTGGCCACCGACGGCACCTGGTACTACATGGCCGGCGAATGTCCCACCAGCTGGGTCGCGGACCCCATCGCCAAGGGGGCGTACTCCTGCGTCCACCGGGCCCAGCCGGGAGGTGCGCCCTCCGTCATCACACGGGCACCCAGCCTCACGCAGAACCTCTCCTACAGTCACGCCTCCGGCCGTCTCTGGGGACTGAACGAGTACACAGGCCATCGAGTGGTCTTCAGCATCGACCCGCCCTGAGCCCGCGCACTACCGCGGAGCTGACCCGTCCGCCGTTGCGGCGGCCCGGCGAAGGCCCCCGGCCCACCCCGAGGGAGAGGAGGCCTTCGCCGGGCGAAACGGGAACGATGACGCCGGCTCCGTGAAGAAGGGCAGCACGTCCGCTGGAGGACAGCGCCGCCGGCGCGGGGACGTTCGCCGCCCACGCCGCCGGCCGCGGGCATGCCCCGGGGGCGGCGAACCGGCGGGTGAGACCGGCGGGCGGAAGCGGGCATTCTGTGATCAACAGCGACCCCGGCAACCCGGAAGGGCCCTCGCACCGTCTCTGTCCTCATCATGCTCACTACCAAGCCGGCTGCTTCCCCGGCCTCCCAGATCGGCCAGCTGCTCGACTTCACCTGGAACCAGACCCGGGCCTGCGCCTTCGCCATCGCCCTGCTGTCCGGAGTGGCGGCATCGACACTGCTGCCACGGCTACCGGTGGCCCGCTACGACCTGCTCGTCGTCTACGGCGTGCTGCTCACGCTGCTGTTCTGGCGGCGCGGCTGGGAGAGTGGACGGGATGTCGCCGTCATCAGCGCCTGCCACGTCATCGGCCTCGCGTTCGAGCTCGTGAAGGTCTCGCAGGGCTCGTGGAGCTACCCGGAGCCGGCCGTGCTGAAGTTCGCGGGCGTTCCCCTGTACGGGGGCTTCCTCTATGCGGCCGTCGGCAGCTACGTCTGCCGGGCCTGGCACCTGTTCGACCTGGAGCTGTTCCGCTACCGGCCACGGGCGACGGCACTGGTGGCGGCCGCCGTCTACGTCAACTTCTTCAGCCACCACTGGCTGCCCGACGCCCGCTGGCCCCTCGCGGCGGTCCTCGCGGTCGTCACGGCGGGCACGTCCGTACGCTTCACGGTGCGCGGGGTGCGGCGCAGCATGCCGCTGGCGCTGTCGTTCGTCCTGATCGGGTTCTTCCTGTGGGTGGCGGAAAACATCGCCACGTACCTGGGCGCGTGGCGCTACCCCTACCAGCTGCACGGCTGGCAGCCGGTCGGCGTCGGCAAGTTCGGCGCCTGGGCCCTGCTCATCAGCGTCACGTTCGTCCTCGCGGCACTCGGCCGGTCCAGGGCACCATCCCCCAGTAGGCCGCTCCTCTCCTCGCGGCCGGCCTCATCCGGGTCACGACGCTGACCAAGAGACAGCATCGGGGCAGGCGTTCGTGCGGTCGCCTGCCGAGTCACGGCCGGCGGGATTCAGGCGCCGATCCAGACGCGAGCGGCCGCCGGACCGATCGCGTTGTCAGTCCCCCCTGTCATCATCCCGCCATGTTGTACGAAGCCCTGCTGGCCGAATCCCGTGGACAAGACTGCCTCGACGACGTGAGGTCGGCCGCGCTCGGCCGCGTCCGGTGGCTCGTGGAGCTGCTGGAACGTCAGCGGACGGAGCCGCGGTGGGACGCCTCCGCGGCGTTGGGGGGAGCGGACACACTCGAGCGGATTCAGGCGATACAGGCAGCGACCCAGGCCGAGATCGACGGGCGGCTCGCGGCCTGCTCGGACGAGGAGGGCAGGGCCGCGGCCCTGTGCCTGATGCTGGCGGCCTGCTTCGACGACACGAGCTTCTGGCAGTACGAAACCGAGATCGCGTCCCTGGTCCCGCGGTTGCGCGGCTGGACGCCCGACGAGGTCGCGGTGATGCTGCTCCGGGCCACCGAGTACGACATGGGTTTCTGGTTCGCCGGTGCGCTGGGGCCGGTGCTGACGGCCGCCGAGCAGCTCGACGCCGACGGCTGCCGTGCGGTCATGCCCTGGCTGCGGCACGCGCACGCGGAGCTCATGGACACCGATGTTCCCGCACGCTCGCGCGGGCGGCTCGCCGACCGCCTGCGCGCACTGCTCGCCCGGGTCGAGGAGGCGTCCATACCCGACGGACTGATCCCCGCCGACGCTCCCTGGGCCACCCCGCTGAGCCACCGCGCGGGGACGTCGCCGACACCCCGACTGGCGGCTCTTCTGCGGCACGTGGCGAGCCTGTCGGGTCCGCGGCCCACGCAGCGGTGGCGGCGGACCTGCCTCGAACTGGCGGAGGCGGCGTCGGCGCGGGAGGTCCTTGCCGACGTCCTGCGGGCGCTGGCCGAGGGCGAGCCGCTGTGCAGCAGGCGAAGCGGCGCGCACACCGGCTGGATCGGCGGCGGTTACCACTACCACTACGTCGTCCACCAGAACGACGGGGACCTGGCGCGGGGCGTGGTCTGGGCGGCCGCGCTGACCGGCGGCCCGGCCGCGGCGCCGCACCTCGGCGCGCTCGCTCTGCGCACCGGCGCGGCCGGAACCGGTGTGGTCCAGGACCCCAAGCTCGCGGGCGCGGCGATCAACGCGCTGGCCGAGATGGGCGATCAGGCAGCGATGGAGGCCCTGTGGCGGCTGCAGACCCGGATCAAGCACCGGGCGCTGCGCAAGCAACTCGACACCGCGCTGGTGACGGCGGCCGGGAAACAGGGCATCACGGCGGAGCAGCTCATCGAGCGCACCGTCCCGGACCACGGCCTGGCGCCGGACGGTTCGCTGGAGCGGGAGCTGGGCGGACACCGGGTACGCGTGGCGATCGAGGACGCGGCGACCGTGCGGCTCACCTTCACGCGTCCCGACGGGGGGACGTCCCGTGCGGCTCCGGCGGCGGTGAAGGAGAACTTCCCGGACGAGCTGCGGGAGTTGAGGGACCTGGCCAAGGCGGTGCGAGGGACGCTGTCGGGGGAGCGGGCCCGCGTCGAGGCGCTGATGTCGGCCGGACGCGAGTGGCCGTACGACGAGTGGTGCCGCCACTACCGCGACCATCCGGTCACCGGTGTTCTCGTCCGCGGCCTGATCTGGGAGTTCCACAACGCCGGGGATGTGGACGGCGAGTGGCGTGCGGTGGCGCCGGCGGTCGAGCCGCCCGGCGAGCCCGAGCGCGTCCGGTTGTGGCATCCGATCCGGGCGCAGGCGCACGACATCCGGGCATGGCGCGAGCGGCTCGTCGCCGAGCGGCTGCGGCAGCCGTTCAAGCAGGCCTTCCGGGAGATCTACCTGCTCACCCCGGCGGAGGAGGAGACCGGCGGCTACTCCAACCGGTTCGCCGCCCACGTCGTCCACTACCGGCAGCTGTACGCGCTGTTCAAGGAGCGCGGCTGGCAGGCCAACTTCCTCGGCCGGTACGACGGCGGCTACGACGGACGGGCGCGGGCCGAGTTCGGCAACGGCCAGTGGCGGGCCTGCTTCCACCACGAGCCCGCGGCCGGCGACGACGGCGGATACGCGCCCGAGCACGCCGCGACGGACCAGGTCCGCTTCGAGCGGCGGGACGGCCGGCGCTGGCGGGAGGTCGCACTGGCGGAGGTGCCCCCGCTGGTGTTCAGCGAGGCGATGCGCGACGTCGACCTGTTCGTGGGCGTGACCTCGATCGCCGCCGACCCCGACTGGACCGACCGGGGGGAGGACCGCTACGTCGACTACTGGCGGACGGCCACGTTCGGCGCGCTGACGGCGAGCGCCGAGGTCCGCCGCGAGGCGCTGGAACGGATTCTGCCGCGCCTGAAGATCGCCGGCCGGTGCTCGCTCGCCGGCCGCTTCCTGCTGGTCCGTGGGGACCTGGGCACCTACCGGATCCATCTGGGCTCGGCCAACGTGCTGATGGAACCGGACGACAGGTACCTGTGCATCGTCCCGTCCCGTGGCAAGGGCGACGGCAAGGTCTTCCTGCCGTTCGAGGACGAGCGGCTGTCCCTGATCCTCAGCAAGGCGTTCCTGCTCGCC
Organism: Streptomyces sp. AF1A; assembly: GCF_047340315.1. Classification (NCBI taxonomy): domain Bacteria; kingdom Bacillati; phylum Actinomycetota; class Actinomycetes; order Kitasatosporales; family Streptomycetaceae; genus Streptomyces; species Streptomyces sp. AF1A. The sequence continues at coordinate 160,999 of NZ_JBLEBI010000001.1, read as the reverse complement.
GCCGACAGTAGGATCACGGACAGGACGATTCTCCGTCAGATCAAGAGGGGGGCCTGATGGACCACGCGACCCGGCTGATGCGGGCTCTGACCGACCACGACGTCACCCTCGACGACGAGGACGGCCGCCCGGACCTGACGCAGGTCTCCGACGAGGAGCTCGGCAGCCTGCTCGCGGCGGCCCTCCGGGTGGACGCCTCGGCCACGCACCCGATGACGAGGGTCCGCTGCGCGGTCGAGGAGGCGGCCAGGGAACGGCAGCCGCGCTACACGCCCGACGCGTGCCGCCAGGTGTTCGAAGCACTCGCCGAAAGGTACGTGGCGCGCGGGTGGGCGGACCTCACCCTGGGCATGGACGCGCTGGAGCACTGCACCGGGCCGCTGCCCGACGTCCGCGAACCTGCCCGCGTCCTGGTCGAGTTGTGGCTGGAGAAGGACACGGTACGGCAGCCCTACGCGCTCCTCGCGATCGCGAGGAGCGCCGGCGACGGTCCGTTGCGCGCGGCCATGGAGCGTCTCACCCGTGAGGCGGGCCCCATTGTCGCGGACGAGATGGCCGCCATCGCCGGCGTCGCCCGGGCCGAACAGGCGCTGCCGTCCGAGACGGACCGGGACAGCAGATTCGACACGCCGCCCGCGTTCGCGTGGCGCCGGTCGGCGGACAACCCCGCCTACGCGGCATTCGCCCGCCGCGCGCTGGAAGCGGCGGCCGACCGCACCGACGCGATCCGGGCGGGCGTGATCCCCTACCGGGCGGACAAGGCGTTCACGGACCGGGAGATCACCACGCTCGGACGGGCCCTGCGGGTGGCGCTGCTGCGTGACGAGCCCTGGCTGCCCGAGCTGTTCGAGCGGCTGCTGCCCGGCATCGCTCTCGCCCCGACGTCCGCCAGGACACTTCCGTCGCAGGCCCTGCTGTACGAGGTGGTCCGCGCCGCGCAGGACTTCCCGACGCCCGAGCTGGTGACCGCGATCCGCACCGTGCGCCGAAGCGTGCGGCACGCCGGGGTGCCCAAGCAACTCGACAAGATGCTCAAGAAGGCCGACGCGGCCCTGGCCGAACGCACCGACGTGGCGCTGCGCCTCCCGAGGCTGGGGTTCGACCCCGCGCCCATCGGCGACTGCGCCGCGGGCGGGGTCCTGCGCCGGACGGCCGGCGACTACCAAGCCGTCGTCACCGTCGCCGAGACCGCCACACTCACCTGGGAGAAGGACGGCCGTCCGCTGCGCAGCGTCCCGGCGCCGGTCCGCCGCGACCATGCGGCGCTGGTCAAGGAACTGCGCGAGCTGGTGAAGCGAGTGAACGCCCAACTCGCCACTCTGATCCGCGCCTTGGAGGGTGGCTACACCGCCGACGCCGTCCACCCGTACGGCTGGTGGCGCACCGAACTGGCCGGCCACCCCCTCGCCCGGACCCTCGTACGCAGGCTGATCTGGGAGATCGAGGTCGCGCCCGGTGAGTGGCGGGCCGTACTGCCCGAGACGGACGAGCACCTTCCCGACGCGCCCGACGACGCCTCCGTACGGCTGTGGCACCCCCTGCGCTCCGCGCCGGACGCCGTGCGGGCCTGGCGGGACCTGCTCACCGAGCGGCGTCTACGGCAGCCCTTCAAGCAGGCGTTCCGCGAGATCTACCTGCTCACCCCGGCGGAGGAGGAGACCCGCGTCTACTCCAACCGCTTCGCCGCGCACCTCGTCCACTATCGCACGATGTTCGCCCTGTTCCGGGCCCGGGGATGGAAGAGCGGGCTGCTCGGCCCCTGGGACGGCGGGGACCGCGACGAGGCTCAGCGCACCCTCGCGGCGGGACAGTGGCGTGTCCGCTTCTTCCACACCTGGGCTGACTGGGACGGCGAGGAGGAACTGGCCGCGACCGACCAGGTGCGCTTCGACCGCCGGGTGCGGGGCGCCTGGCGCGAGGCACCGCTCGCCGACGTACCCCCGCTGGTGTTCAGCGAGGCGATGCGCGACGTGGACCTCTTCGTGGGCGTGACCTCGATCGCCGCCGACCCCGACTGGACCGACGGCGGCCCCGAGCGCACCTACTGGGAACGAGCCGGGTTCACCGAGCTGACGGAGAGCGCCGTGGCCCGCCGCGACGCCCTCGAACGGATCCTGCCCCGCCTGAAGATCGCAGACCGGTGCAGCATCGACGGCCGCTTCCTGACCGTCCGCGGCGAGCTGCGCACGTACAAGATCCATCTGGGGTCGGCCAACGTCCTGATGGGACCGGACGACAGCTACCTGTGCATCGTCCCGTCACGGCGCACGGGAGAGGGCACGGTGTTCCTGCCGTTCGAGGACGCCCGGCTCTCCCTGATCCTCAGCAAGGCGCTCCTGCTCGCGGCCGACACCAAGATCACCGACGAGTCCATCCTCATGCAGATCAAGCGAGGTGCCTGATGGCCACCGTGACGTTCCGGGACGAGACCGCGACCGGCAAGCCGCTCACCGCCTGGGAGGTCACTGGCGTTCCCGAACGGGTGACCGTACGGGAGCTGATCAGGCTCCGGGTCCGCGAGGAGGTCGCCCGGCACAACGCGCGCCCGACCCACCGCTTCCATGGCCTCGTCCGCCCCGACGACGCCGAGACGGAGCTGAACGGCTACCGACTCCGCGAGCCCCGCCGCATCGACTGGGAGCGCCAGGCCGAGATCGCCGAGAGCGCCTTCCTGGCCAACGGGTTCTTCATGCTGGCCGGGGAGCGTCAGGTCGAGGACCTCGACGAGATCGTGGACCTCACCGTCGATCCCGACCTGGTCTTCATCAAGCTGGTCGCCCTCGTCGGCGGCTGAGCGTGCGGCGCGCCGCACCGTCCTCGGCGGGGGTGGACCCGACGCGAGCCACGTCGACGCACATCGTCGGCCCTGAGTACCGGAGGTGTTGCACACCGGCCGGCTCAGCTCGCCGACGCGCTGCCGTCCCCGCTCCCGTCCGCGGCCCTGGCCCGCTCGCGCAGAACGCGGGCGCGGGCGGCGAGGGGTAGGGCCGACGCGAGGGCGCCCACTGCCAGCGCGGCAAGGCCCCAGGCCCAGCCGGACAGCCGGTGCAGCCCGAGGGCGGCGTCGAGCGACCAGGGGCCCGGTCCGGTGAAGGCGAGCACCGCCGCGACGGCGCCGTACCAGAAGGGCACCTCGCACCCGCCCCGCTGTGCCCAGAAGCCGTTGGCAGCCGTTGCGGCGGCGGCGACGGTCATGGTGCCGACGACGACCGCGCAGCCGCCGGGCGTCAGCAGCCCGGAGGCCAGGGAAGCGGCGCCCGTCAGCTCCGCCAGGCCGGCCACCAGCGCCATCCGCGCGCCGGGTGTGAACCCCCATCGCTCGAAGACGGCGCCGGTGCCGGTGAGCCCCGCTCCGCCGAACCAGCCGCAGAGTTTCTGTGTGGCGTGGCCGAACAGCAAGCAGGCGAGGAGCAGTCGGAGCGAGAGCAGCCCCACACTCATCGAGGCGACCTCCCTGGGGCGTCCGGGTGCACGAGAAGATGGGGAACCACCGGCTCACCGGCCGTGGGTCGTGGCGCTGCGGTAGTCGGTGTAGGTGTAGGGGTTGTCGAGGACCTTGGTCTCGGGGATGTCGGGGTTCATGCCCTTGCGCCACTCCTCCTCGCCCATCACCGAGCGCAGGTGCTCGACGGTCTGCTCGACCTCGTGCCGGACGGCGGCCAGGTCGACGCCGAGCAGGCGGTGTTCGTGCTTGACCACCGTCCCGTTGACGACGACCGTGTGGACGTCGCCCCGCTGCGCCTGGAAGACCACGTGGCCGTAGGGGTTGAGCAACGGGAACGAGACCGGTGACCGGTCGTTCTTCAGCAGGACGAGGTCGGCCTTCTTGCCCACCTCCACGCTGCCCAGGTCGTGTTCGCGGCCCAGCGCCCGGGCGCCGCCGCGGGTCGCCCACTCGACCACCTGGTCGGCGCGCAGGGAGCAGTGCGTGACGGTCCTGTTCTCGGCGTGCGCCTCCAGGTGCTCACGCGCCCGGTCGGCGCCCAGGGTGGTGCGCATGGCGGAGAACAGGTCTCCGCTCCACCACACGCTCGTGTCCATGGACAGGGAGACGGGGATGTCGTGCGACCGTATCGCCCACGTCGTCGGGTACCCCTGCCCGGCGCTCTGCTCGCTCTCCGTGGACACCGAGACGGAACCGCCCGTCGCGGCGATGCGGTGATAGGAGTCGGCCGACAGGGTCGACGCATGGACGTAGACCGTTCCGGGCGTCATGAATCCGTGCTCGTGCATCAGGCGGATTCCGTCGTCGTTGGTGGCGCCCCAGACTCCGGCGTGGGTGGTGACGGAGACGCCCAGTTCGCGCGCTGCCTCGAAGGCCGGCCTCTCGGGGAACGCCGGGTCGCCGGTGACGTCGAACGCGAGCTGGAAGCCGAGCATGTCGTCGCCCGTGATGCGGCGGCGCACGAAGTCCCGGAACTCCGGCGCCCCGGTCCACTCCGCCGGGGCCTGCTGGATGTTGCCGTAGGCGAGGACGAAACGGCCCGGCACGGACTGGAGGGCGTCGACCGCGGCGTCCGCGTGGTCGGGTGTCTGCAGCCCGTGCGACCAGTCCACGACGGTGGTCACCCCGGCGTCGAGGGCCTCCGCGGCGGCCAGGAGGTTCCCGGCATGGATGTCCTGCGGGCGGAAGGCCGTGCCGTGCTCGAGGTAGTACCAGACGAAGTACTGGGTCAGGGTCCAGTCCGCGCCGTAACCGCGCATCACCGTCTGCCACATGTGCCGATGCGTGTCGATCATGCCGGGCATGACGATGCCGCCCGCGGCGTCGATCTCGAACGTCCCTTCAGGGACGTCCAGTTGCGGGCCGACCGCGGCGATCCGGTCGTCGACCACGAGCACGTCGGTGTCGGTGAGCACGCGGCGCTCGCGGTCCATGGGCAGCAGCGTGCCGCCGCGCAGGACGACGGGTCGCCCGGATACGGGCTCGGTGGGTCGGCTCATCGCTGATCTCCTTTGTGGCGACGGCTGTCCGGGGCGGCGAACGGCCGGCGACGGCGGAACGCTGCGCGGCGAGCGCCCTCACTCCGCCCGGGGCGAGTGCCGGGAGCCGAGCGGGTCCGGCGGACGGCGCCAGGACGCCGGCCGGCAGAGCGTGAGGTGCCTTCGCACGGCGCGATGCGCGTCAAGGGCCGCTCCCCTCGCTCGCCCGATTACGGACAGCTGTCCGTATGGCGGCCAACTTCGCTGGTCGATCGTCGTGGGGTCCACTGCCCTTGTCAATACGGGAAACCCGGGAACCTCGCCGCCGGTGAAAGCGACGATCACGAGGCTTTGTCCGTATGGCGAGCGAGGGCGTCCGCCGCCGGCCGGATCGCCGGGTGGAGACCGGACTGCATAGGGTGCCAACCTCGGAGTGTCCACCCATCGGACGAACGCACACCCAGAGGAGTCCCATGCCCCGCGAAGGAACCGGGCCCGATTTCATCGAAGCGCTGGCGCGGGGCCTGGAGGTGATCACCGCGTTCCAGCCGCGGCACCCGGTGATGTCGCTGACCGACGTGGCGAACGCGACGGGGCTGGCCAGGCCCACGGCGCGCAGGATCCTGCTGACCCTGGCCGAGCTGGGGTACGTCCGCCAGCAGGCCGGAGGGTTCGCGCTCACCCCCCGCGTTCTCGACCTCGGCGTCGCCTACGTCCGCTCCACGGGGCTGTGGGACGTGGCGCGCCCGCACCTGGAGTGGCTGGTCGAGCGCACGAACGAGTCCTGCTCCATCGCCCAGCTCGACGGCTCGGACATCGTCTATGTCGCCCGGGTGTCCGTACCGAAGATCGTCACGCTCGCCGTGCAGATCGGCACCAGGTTCCCCGCGTTGCAGACGTCGCTGGGCAAGGTCCTGCTGGCCGCGCTGCCGCCGGACGAGGCGGCGCGGGCGCTGGCCGAGCCGAGCCGGTCCGGGCTGGTGCCGGTGTGGCAGCCCGCCCGGCAGGAATGGGAGGCGGAGCTGCGGGAGGTCCGTGCGCGCGGCTGGGCCCTGACCGACGAGCAACTGGCCCGGGGCATCCGGTCGGTGGCCGCGCCCCTGCGGGACGGATCGGGGCGCGTCATCGCGAGCGTCAACGTCAACGCGCATGCCGCCGAGACCCCGGTGGAGGTGCTGGTCGACGACTACCTGCCGCTTCTGCTGCAGGCCGCGGGCGAGATCAGCGTCGACTTCGCCCGGCTCGAGTCCGTTCCGCACACCAGCCTGGCCCCGAGCAGGGCCGGCACACCTTGATCAGCCCGGCCCCGGGCAGGGCCGGCACACCTTGACGTCCGGTCGGCCGCGTCCCAGAATCAGGCGGCGGACAGTACGACGGACAGTTGTCCGCTGTTCGGACAGGAAGGGCATCGATGGCAGAGCGCTCCAGCCCCACTCGCCCGGGTGCCGCGGGGCCACTTGCCGGGGTGCTGGTGGCGGACTTCTCCCGCATCCTCGCGGGGCCGTACGCCACGATGCTGCTGGCGGACCTCGGGGCGGACGTCGTCAAGGTCGAAGGGCCGGACGGCGACGACACCCGAAGCTGGACGCCTCCCGTGCGGGGCGGGGTCTCGACCTACTACCTCGGCGTCAACCGAGGGAAGCGTTCGATCGCCCTCGACCTCCGGGACGAGGCCGACGCACGCGTCGCCCGTGAGCTGGCCCGCCGCGCCGACGTCCTCATCGAGAACTTCAAACCCGGTGGACTCGCCAAGTACGGCCTGGACTACGCGTCGGTCCGGGAGACCAACCCGGGCGTGATCTACACGTCGATCACGGGCTTCGGGTCCGGCGCCGGCCGCCATGTGCCCGGCTACGACCTGATGGTGCAGGCCGTCTCGGGCCTGATGAGCCTCACGGGTGACCCGGACGGGCCCCCGTACCGGGCCGGGATCTCCGTGTTCGACGTGATGGCCGGCAACCATGCGACGATCGGCATCCTGGCCGCGCTGCGCCACCGGGACGCGGCCGGCGAGGGACAGCTCGTCGAGGTGAACCTGTTGTCCTCGGCGCTCACCGGCCTGGTCAACCACAGTTCCGCCTACGTCGCGGGCGGGACCGTTCCGTACCGGATGGGCAACGCCCACCCCAGCGTGTTCCCCTACGAGCCGCTGCCCACCGCGGACAACGACCTCATCGTGACGGCCGCCAACGACGGGCAGTTCCGCAGGCTGTGCGAGGTCCTGGGCATCCCGGAGATCGCCGACGACCCGCGCTTCGCCCGCAACGCCGACCGCACCGCCCACCGCGAGGAGCTGCGGCCCCTCCTGGTGGAGCGGCTGGTGACACGCGGCGCCCTCGAATGGTTCGAGCTGCTGGTCGAGGCCGGCGTGCCGAGCGGGCCGATCAACACCATCGACGGCGGGTTCGCCATGGCCGACCGGTTCGGGCTCGAACCGGTCGTCACCGTGGGCGAGGGCGAGCGTGCGGTCCCGACCACCCGCCACCCGATCGGCTTCTCCGCCACTCCCGCCACCTACCGGCTCCCGCCGCCGGAACTCGACGAGCACGGCGACGAACTGCGCACGTGGCTGTCCGAACCGGAGGAGGAGAACCGTGGCCGAACCCGCTGACCGTGCCTCGTACCCCACCGCCCTGGGGGCGTCCGACCCGGAGACCATCACGCTGCTCGGCCATGACCTGGCCGAGGAGATCATGGGCGCGGTGGGCTTCGGCGAGCTGGCGTTCTGGCTCGCCACCCAACGCAGGCCCGCCCCAAGCGAGATCCGCGTCTTCGAGGCGGTGCTCGCCGCTCTCGCCGACCACGGCTTCACCCCCACCGCCATCGTCACCCGGCTGACGTACCTGTCGGCCCCGGACTCCATCCAGGGCGCGCTGGCCGCCGGCCTGCTCGGCGGCGGCTCACGGTTCCTGGGAGTCACCGAGGACACCGGAAAGTTTCTGCACGAGGTGCTGGAATCACTGGGCGGCGCACTGCCGTCCGACGAGGCGGGCTGGGACGCGGTGGCACTGAGCACGGTGCGAAAGCGGCGCGCGGCGCGCGAGTTCGTCCCCGGGCTCGGACATCACGTGCACAAGGCGGGCGATCCCCGCACGCCCAGGCTGATGCGGATCGCGGCCGAGGAGGGGCTGTTCGGTCCGCACCTGTCGTTGTTCGCCGCCATCGGGCGGGTCCATCCGGCGGTGCTGGGCCGGACCCTGCCGCTCAACGGGGCGGGCGTCTGCGGCGCCGCCCTCGCCGACCTCGGACTGCCCCTGCCGCTGCTGCGCGCGTTCGCGCTGCTGGCCCGCACCGCGGGCCTGATCGGGCAGCTCGCCGAGGAACTGCGTCACCCGGTGGCGCGCGACGTCTTCCTCTCCGTCGACCTCAACAACACCTCCGTTCCCCCGGATCCCTTCGTCCCCGAACCACTCGGGGAAGGGGACGGCGACGGCTGACAGCAACCGCAGTCGGGCAGTACACCGGGAACTCACCACCTTCCAGCGGCACCTGGTCGTCATCACCCACGCAGGGCACACCGAGGAGCACACCATGTTCGTCGACGAGGACAACATCACCGACCTTGCCGTCCGGCGCTGGGCCACCGCCCACTCCCCGCGCACGGCGGAGCTGATGACCGCGCTGGTGCGCCACCTGCACGACTTCGCCCGGGAAGTGCGGCTGACGGAGGACGAGTGGATGGCCGCGATCGAGTGGCTGACGGCGACCGGGAAGGTCTGTGACGACAAGCGCCAGGAGTTCATCCTGGCCTCGGACGTGCTCGGGCTGAGCATGCTCGTCGTCCAGCTCAACAACCGGTTCTCGCCGCAGGCCACCCCGGCCACGGTGCTCGGCCCGTTCCACATCGACGGCTCGCCCGCCGCGCCGTACGGCTTCGACATGTCGGAGGGCATCGCGGGAACCCCCCTGTTCCTCACGGGCAAGGTCACCGACATCGCGGGCAAGCCCGTTCCCGGCGCCGTCATCGACGCGTGGCAGGCCGACGCCGACGGTGCCTACGAGGCGCAGCTCCCGGAGGTCGACGAGGCCCGGCTGCGGGCCAAGTACCGCACGCGCGAGGACGGCAGCTACTGCATCCGCACCATCGCTCCCCGCGGCTACGCCATCCCCATGGACGGCCCGGTCGGCGACCTGATCCGCGGGACCGACATCAGCCACTTCCGGCCCGCACACGTCCACTGCCTCATCGACGAACCCGGGTACCGGAGACTGATCACCCACCTGTTCCAGGAGGGCAGCGCGTACCTCGACAGCGACGTGGTCTTCGGCACCAAGGAGGCGCTGGTCGTGCGCTTCACCGAGCGGCCCGCCGGGCCCACGCCGGACGGCGGCAGCCTGGAACGGCCCTACCTGCACGCGGAATACGACTTCGTGCTGCAGCCCTGCGACTGACCCGCCGGCAAACCGGTACCGCGGGCGTCCGGCGTCCCCCGCCCGGTGCTACGGCGAGGTGGGCAGGCGCGGGGAGCGGAGCACGAGCAGGGTGATCTCGCTGGGGGCGAAGACCCGGAACGGCGGGCCCCAGAAGCCGGTGCCGCGGCTGGTGTAGAGGAGCGTGCGGGCGCCGTGGCGGCTGAGGCCGGCGAGGGCGGGCTGGTCGATGCGGACCAGGTGGTGGAAGGGCCAGATCTGGCCGCCGTGGGTGTGGCCGGAGAGCTGGAGGTCGACGCCGGCGGCCGCCGCCCGGTCGACGAACTTGGGCTGGTGCGCCAGGAGCAGCACGGGCAGCTGGGGGTCGGCGCCGTCCAAGGCGCCCGCGAGGTGGGCGCGGTGGCCCGCCAGGCCCGAGGACTCGGCGGTGACGTCGTCCACGCCCGCGACCACGAGGGTGTCGCCTCCGCGTTCGAGCAGCAGATGGCGGTTGCGCAGCGGCTCCCAGCCCAGCTCGTCCATCAGGTCGACCCAGCCCTGGGCCTCGCTGTAGTACTCGTGGTTGCCGGTGACGTAGACCCGGGCCCGGGTGGCCCGCACGGTCTCGAGTGGGGCGGCCTGGGCGCGGCGGCGTTCGGCCGTGCCGTCCGCGATGTCGCCGGTGTGGCAGACCACGTCGGCTTCCAGCGTGTTCACCGTCTCGCACACCCGTGCCGACCAGCGGGCGCGGTCGAGTGGGCCGTAGTGGGTGTCGGTGATGAGGACGACACGCAGTCCGTCCAACCCAAGGCCCAGTCGCGGGAGTTGCACGTCGAGCCGGCGCACGCGCGGCACGCGGCGCGCCTCGGCGTACCCCCAGCCGAGCAGCACGGCGGACACGCCGAGGACGGCCCAGGTGACGGTGCGGGCCCGGTCCTGGCCGTCGCCCGTCCCGGCCACGGTCAGGGCGAGCCGCAGGAAGACGCCGAGCAGAACCGACCAGGTGAACAGGACCCAGCTGGTGCCGAGCAGGGTGTCACCGACGATCGCCGCCCCGTCCTGCTGACGCCGGCCGTGGCCGCGCGCCATGGCGAGCGGCATGCCTATGAGGCCCAGCACGCACAGGGCGGTGCCGACCAGCGTGACGGGCAGCGGCCAGTGCTGGCCGCCGTACAGGAGCACCCAGCAGGGCACGGCCCACAGCAGGAACGGGGCGATCCGGGGGATGTGACGCAGCAGGCGGTGCAGGGGGCTGCGCCGCGGAGCCTGCGCCTGACTGTCGGCGGGTCGGGTGTCGCTGGTGTCGGTCACGCTTCCCCTCCCTGACCGGGCCGGCCGTCTCGCGCACTGTATCCGGTCGTTCCGGGGACGGCCGGACCGGCGTTCACGGGCGCGGCCCCTCCGACGCGTCCAGTTTCTCTTCCGCCCAGATGGTCTTGCCGCGGGGATCACCGCGTGTGCCCCAACGCCGGGCGAGCTGGGAGACGATGAACAGTCCCCGTCCGCTCTCGTCGAAGGTGTCGGCCCGCCGCAGGTAGGGAGACGCGCTGCTGCCGTCGGAGACTTCGCAGGTCAGTCCCGCGCCATGGAGGATCAGGCGCAGCCGGACCGGAGGGCGGCCGTGGCGGATGGCGTTGGTGACCAGTTCGCTGACGATGAGCTCCGTGGTGGGTGCGGTGTCCTCGAGGCCCCACGCGGTCAGCTTCCGCCAGACGTGCTCGCGGGCCTGGGAGACGGCGGCGAGGTCGTCCGAGAGATCCCAGAAGGCGACGTGGTCGCTGTCGAACGTGCGGGTACGGGCGGCGAGCACGCCGACGTGGACGTAACGCCCGTCGGACTGCAGAACGCCCAGGGCGGACCGGCAGAGAACCGTCAGGCCGGACTGCGGTCCGAGGCCCGCCTCGGGGGGCACGATGGGGGCGGCCCCGGCCGCCGGGTCGGGTCCCCAAGGGGTGTGAGCGTGCAGCAGGAGCACCGTGCGATCGGGGAGATCGACCTCAGTGGCCACCGCGGGCGAGGGCGCCTGCCCGAGGGGAGGGCTCGCAGGAAGGTCGACCGTGGTGACCACGCCGTCGGGCCGGAGGACGGTCAGCGCGGGGTAGCCGGCGCCGGCGAGGGTGCAGCGGGCGGAGACGGGGTCGTAGACCGCGTACAGACATCCGACGGTGACACCGGACACGTCCTCGCCGTGCGGCTCGCCGTCGTGCCGCAGTCGGGTCAGCACATCCGCCAGGTGGGCCAGAAGCTCCTCCGGCTGCAGGTCCATGTCGGCCAGCGTGCGCACCGCGGCGCGGAGTTCAGCGGCAAGGGCGGGTGCGGGACTCCCGGCTTCGGTGACGCAGCCGGCGACGAGGGCAACCCGGGCGCTGGGAAGCGGTAGTGCGTCGAGCCAGTGGGCCTCGCCCGGCACGGAGCCGTCGGCGACCGCGCAACAGCGGGCGAGTTCCATTGCCGCTGGCTGCGGCAGCGGGCCGGAACGCAGGCGGGTGGTGGGGATCGGAGGTGTGTCTCCGGAGGCGTCGTCGACGGTCTGCATCGCATCCGAGCCGGTCCGTGCGTCGTCGACGCCCCGCAGGGGCCGCCCGGCAGCGGTGCCGACCCGCTCGTGCGAGCGCAGGCGCGCCCGGCACAGGACGAGGCTCAGGGCAACGGAGAGCGCGGCCGCGCCGAGCACCACCGTGCGGCCGCCTTCCGACACCCCACGGAGCGCGAAGCCGTAGACGGCCGCGCTGGCTGCCAGCGTCACCACCCCGATCGCGAGGGTGCGCCGCAGGGGAAGCAGGCAGGCTGCCACCAGGGGCGCCGGCACCGAGCAATCGGACCGGCGGACCAGACCACGTGAGGATGCCGCCAGCTGTACGGCAAGGGTTGTACCGAGGTAGGCGACCAGCAGCGGGCACGGCCGCCAGGACAGGCGTCGTACAGTGGTCATCCCGATCACTGTCCTTTCGTGACTGGCGCGTTGTGCCGGCACGGTGTGCGTGTCGTGCACGCGGGCACGTCCGTGCGTGCCGGGGCGCCGTCGGATCTTTCGTCGGAGGGGTGCGGAACAGGCGTCAGCCGGTGGGGCAGTGGACGGCCACCATGGCGAGGTCGTCGTGGAAGCGGGGACCCACGTAGCTGCTGAGATCCTGGGTGATGTGCTGCAGGAGGCGCTGTGGGCACCTCCAGGACCACGTGGCGGCGCGTTCGAGGACGGGATAGAAGGTCCCGCTGCTGTCACGGGCTTCGACGAGTCCGTCGGTGTAGAGCAACAACGTGTCGCCGGGCACGAACGGGAAGGTGTGCACGGGGAAGGCGTCCGTGGCACTTCCGGCCAGTCCAAGGGGCGGAGCCGGGCGGCTCACGGGCAGGACGCTCACCCGGCCGCGCTGCTCCAGCAGCGGAGGGGGATGCCCGCAGCTGACGATCCGGACGGTCTCCTCTGCGTCGGGTAGTTCGGCCAGCAGTGCGGTGATGAAACGCTCGGCGCTGTCGGGGTCCCGCTCCGTCATCTCGGCCAGGTGTCTGCGGACGCTGCGTTCCAGGGCAGCCGCGAGCTCCGGCAGCGTCTCGTGCTGATGGGCGGCCTCGCGGAAGGCGCCGAGCAGGGCGGAGGCGTCCTCGACGGCGGGCAGGCCCTTGCCGCGGACGTCGCCGATGAGGATGCGGGTCGTGCGGCCGGTGCGGGCGGCGGCGTACAAGTCGCCGCCGACCAGGGCGTACGCGGTGGCGGCCCGGTAGACCGACGCGATGTGCAGAGCGCCCAAAGTGCGCGGGAGCGGCCGCAGCACCACCCGTTGGGCCGCCTCGGACACCGCCCGCACCTGCGTGAGTTCTCGCAGATCGCGATCGTGCAGAGCGCGAGCGACGACGGCGAAGCCGGAGACCGCCAGCAGCGCGCCGACGTGAATGGGCAACAGGGGCGAATGCAGCAGACCGTCGTGCCAGTCGACGAGGACCGCGGCCGCGCTGGCGGCCAGGGCGATGGCGACCGTCGACCGGGTTCGGGCGAACGCCGCGGTGCACGTGGGGGCGGCCACGAGCAGCGGCGAGAGGTGAATGGCCATAGGGGCGACGGATGCCGCGAGGGTGATCGCCGCGATCAGCAGGAGCGGTAGCGCCACCTGCGCCCGGGTGCTTTCGCCCGGCGGCCGGCTGCGACCGGCGAGGCGGCGCCGGAAACGGTCTTTCCACGGGTGTCCGGGGCCGCGCACGAGAGGGGCTGCGCGGCTGTTCACACGCGGCGCCGGGGCACCGCGAGAAGGGAATTTCATGGGTGGTCCTGCGTGCGGGGGAACCTGTACGGCCCGTGACGGCCGAAGTGGCTGCGTGGGGTGGGGGACAGCTACGGCAACACGGCTACCGCGTGGGAGAGCGCGCGCTCAGGCCGGAGCGCGACCGTGCCACGGCCGAGGCAACCCAGCCCGTCCGGATATGCGGCGTCACGGTGTCGGGGCTCGTCATTCTTACCGCATCCTTGCCACTTTCTTGCCGTAATGCGAAATACGTTTTCCGCCATACGGATTTCAGGGTGCGACACCGGGACGTCCAGGTCAAGGACACGAGCCTGATTCCTTCATTGCGGAATGCGAACGCCGGACATGAGGCATGACGGCACCCGGCGGCGACTGGTGTCCCTGGTACCGGCTGTCGCGTCGGCGCGGGCCGAGCCGATGCCAACCGGCAGCAGGCGGCGCCGAGGTGCCCTAGAGTCACCGCATGCGGCGACGGACTGGACTGGCGATGGCTTCAGTTGCGGCCCTCGCCTGGGGTGAGTGGCTGAACTGGCGCTGGTCTCGGGTGCTCGTGGGGAACAGGCCAGGCGCTTTTGAGGCCGTGGTGGTGTTGGGGTACCGGAACCCCTGGCCGACGGCGAACCTGATCAACCGTTGGCGAGTCCGTACCGGCATTCGCTCGTGCGCAACTGGTGCGCACGAGACCCGCGTGGTCTTCAGCGGCGGCGCGACCCGCAGCGGCACCGCGGAGGCTCGGCTGATGGCCGACTACGCGACGTCGGTGCTCGGGTTCGACGGCACGGTGCTCCTCGAAGAGCACAGCGCGACGACGTGGGAGAACATCACGAACGTGATCCCCCTGCTCGAGGACGTGGACCGCATCAAGATCGCCTCCCAGCCGGCTCATGCGCTCAAGGCCCGGGCGTACCTGCGGCGGCAGCGCCCCGATCTTGCGGAGAGACTGGTGCGCGCGGACGACTACCGCCCTGGCGAGTGGATCGTCGTCAAACCGCTGCTGGCTCTGTACGGACTGTGGACACTCCGCGGCCTCAAGTCCGAGGAACGCAAGGCTTCGCGGTAACGGCCGCCGTCGCACGGCTCACGCGGCACCGACTGGCAACGGAAACCGGCCGCTTCGCCACGGGCATCCTCGGCAGGCTCGGCCGGGAGCGCCCCGACGCCCCCGAGCCGGTGCGCGACGGTCGGCGAACGCACGGTCAGCGGATGCGCCGGGGTTTCTGGACGTCCATCCTCGCGCAACTTATTGACGGAATGAAAATCTGCTGCTGAAGTGAAGGGCACGCGGCAGCTACACGCCACAGACAAGCAGCAGCTACACGCCACAGAAGGGCCGCCATGGGCAGTGCCAACAGTGGGCAGGAACCCGACGCCTCCACACCGCCCGACCCCGAGGCCGCGATCGCCGGCGTCGGCCATCAGGTCAGAGGGCTGCGCAAGCTCCGGGGACTCACCCTCGAGGAGCTGAGCACCCGGGCGTCGGTGAGCATCGGGTTGATCAGCCAGATCGAGCGAGGGCGCGGAAACCCGTCCTTCAACACGCTCATCCAGCTGTCACATGCCCTTCAGGTGCCGGTCGGACGGCTCTTCCACGGGCCCGAGCAGACCTCCCCCGTCGTACGGGCAAAAGAGCGGCGGACCTTGGACCTGCACGGCTCGGGGACGCTGGACGTCACCTACGAACTGCTCAGCCCCGGCCTCACGGGAACCTTGGAAGCGGTGTGGATCGAAGCCCCGCCGGGCTACGACACGTCCGACTCGCCCTTCACCCACCCGGGTGAGGAATTCGGCATCATCCTGCAGGGACGCCACCAGGTCTTCCTCGACGGCGTCTGTCACGAGCTGGGCCCGGGGGACTCGATCACCTACCCGAGCACAACACCGCACTGGTATCGCAACGAGGGCCCCGAGACGGTCAAGGCCGTGTGGGTGATGACACCGCCCAACCTGTGAGCCATCCAGCACGACCACCAACGGCCGCGAAAGACATCTCGTGGCCACAGTGTGCCCCGAGCCCTCCCGACTCGTTCTTGGCGGTTCGATCACGGGAGAGCCCAGGGCTGACTTCTCGCTGAGGAGAAACCGTGCCCCAAATCTATCAAGCCGGGCAGGCGCCCGACGCCGGCCCGCCTCCCGAAAGCGGCGCCGGTCCTTCGGGCGCCGTGCCGGAAGACGTTCTCGACGACTCGATCCGCCGGCGCGCGCTGTTCGCGCTCGGCTGCGGCAACACCCTCGAGTGGTACGACTGGCAGGTCTACGGCCTGCTCGCCGTGTCCATGGCTCCGCACTTCTTCCCCGCCAAGGACCCGGCCACCGGGGTGCTCTCCGCCATGGCCGTCTTCGCCGTCGGTTTCGCCGCCCGGCCACTCGGCGGCATCGTCCTCGGCACGGTCGCCGACCGGATCGGGCGCAAGGGCGTCACCCTGCTCAGCGTCGGCCTCATGGCGCTGGCCTCGTTCGTCATCGCGGTGCTGCCCGGCCACGACGCCATCGGTGTCTGGTCCGGCGTCCTCCTCCTCTTCTCGCGGCTCGTCCAGGGCTTCTCGACGGGCATCGAGGCGCCGCTGAGCACCGCGTACGCCGTGGAACTCGTGCCCAGGGACCGGGTCGGCCGAGCCGCGGGCACCATGTCGGCCTATGTCAACGCGGGCCTGTTCACCGCCGCCCTCGTCCCGTTCGTCCTCAGCTCCGTGCTCGGGGACGCCGCGCTGAACGAGTGGGCGTGGCGCCTCCCGTTCGCGCTCGGCGGCATCGCCGGCATCGTCATCATGCTGATGCGCCGCAGCCTGCCCGAGACCCTGGGCAGGCAGAAGGCGCAGCAGACCGCGCAGCAGGCCCCCGTGGCCAGTCCCTGGCGCGGAGTCCGCAGCAACCTGCTGGGCCTGTTCGCCATCATCTTCGTGGTCGCCGCTGCCCAGGCGTTCAACTACGGCTGGGCCGTCGGCCTGCCCGCCCGGGCCCAGGCCGTCTTCCACGAGTCGCCGCACCAGGTGTTCCTGGTGACCTCGCTGTACTCGTTGGTGACCGTGGTGCTGGCCCTGATCGTCGGCCGTTTCGCCGACCGGGTGCAGTTGGGCCGGCTCTTCGTGTGGTTCCGGCTGCTCGCCATCCCGGTGGTGTTCCTGATCCTGGCCTACCACGGTGGCGTCGGCTCCCTGGGCGTGATCCTCATCGGCGGAGGCGTCGTCCTGGCGGCCAACATGACGCTGTACAACGCCGTTTCGGCGAGCCTGATGCCGCAGCACTCCAGGGGGGTGGGAACCGGGCTCGGCTACGCCATCGGCGTCGCCCTGTTCGGCGGGACCGCGCCCTACCTGATGCAGTGGCTGTCCCCCCGCGGCCTGTACTACACCTTCCCGATCTACGTGGCAGTGCTGAGCGCGGTCAGTCTCGTCCTCTACCTGCTGGCCCGCCGCCGCGGCCGGATCTACCTCTGACAAACACGTCTGCCGCCCCCGGTGCCCCGTCACCCCACGCGGGGCACCGCCCGGGACGCCCTGATGTGAATCACGACAGTAAGGAAGAAAACGCATGAGCAACAGCTTCGGACAGCCGTTGCAGCGCAGTACCGTCACCAGCCCCGCGAGGGAGGTACCGGTCGTCGCCGCCTCGGACGTCGTGGTGGTCGGCGGTGGCCCCGCCGGTGTCTCGGCCGCCGTCGCGGCGGCCCGCAACGGGGCCTCGGTCACGCTGCTGGAGCGCTATCCCTACCTGGGCGGCCTCGCCTCCGGCGGCATGGTCCTCGTCCTGGACGACATGGCCAACGGCAACGAGATCACCGTCACCGGCATCGCCCAGGAGTACGTGGAGCGGCTGGAGAAGATCGGCCTCGCCGTCTGTCCACCGGAGGAGGACCGCTCCACCAGCCAGGCGCTGTGGGACAAGTGGGCCCGCTGGGGCCTGTTCGACTTCCACAGCCACGGACTTCCCAAGCCGGTGACCTATGCCGTCGCCTTCGACCCGGACGGCTGGAAGCGCGTCTCCGACGACCTCGTCGAGGAGTCCGGCGTGAACCTGCGGCTGCACAGCTGGTTCTCCGAGCCGATCGTCGAGGACGGCCGCATGCGGGGCGTGGTCTGCGAGACCAAGTCCGGCCCGCAGGCGATCATGGGTGACGTCGTCGTCGACACCACCGGCGACATCGACGTCGCATCCCGCGCCGGGGCGCCGTACGACCAGGACGGGTACATCGTCACCCTGGTGTTCCGCCTGGGCGGTGTGGACTTCGAGACCGCCGAGCGGTTCGAGCAGGAGGACCCCAAGGCGGCCCGTGCCGTCAACCGGCAGGCCAAGCGCATCCTGGGCGGCGCCTGGGAGATGTGGTGGCTGCGCACACCGCTGCCCGGCGTCGCCTGGTGCAACGCCCCGCACATGAGCGGCTTCGACGGCACCAGCGTCGAGGACCTCACCCGCGCCGAGTTCGAGGCCCGGCGCAGGATCAACGAGGTCGTCGAGTACGTCCGCGCCCACTACCCCGGCTTCGAGAAGGCGTATCTGCTCGACGTCGCCGAGCAGATGGGGGTCCGGCAGACCCGGCTCCTCCAGGGCGAGTACGTGGTCACCAAGGACGACGTGATGCAGCGGCGCCACTTCGCCGACAGCGTCGCCCGGGGCCGCGACTACTACACGCCGTACCGGGCGCTGGTGCCGCGCTCCGTCGACCAGTTGCTGGTGGCCGGCCGCCACTACTCGGCCACGCCCGAGGCGCAGCGCGTCTCCCGCGAGATCCCGCCGTGCATGGCGATGGGCCAGGCCGCCGGCACCGCCGCCGCCCTCGCCCTGGACGCCGGGGTCGACGTGCGGCACGTCGACATCGCCGCCGTCCAGCGCACGTTGCGCGACCAGGGCGCCGACCCGGGCGACAGCCCGTCGGCCAACGCCACCCTCGCCCCCGCCCCGGAGGAGACCCCCGCATGAGCACCGCCGGCAACCAGCCCCTCTCCGGCATCCGCGTCCTCGACTTCACCCAGGTGATGCTCGGCCCGAGTTGCACCCAGGTGCTCGGTGACTACGGCGCGGACGTCATCAAGATCGAGAAGCCGGGCTCCGGCGATCTGTCCCGCTGGAGCATCAACGACCGGCTCGGCCAGGACAACCCGGTCTTCCTCAGCCTCAACCGGAACAAGCGCAGCGTCGCGCTGAACACCCGCTCCGAGGAGGGCCGCAAGGTCGTCCTGGACCTGGTGCGCGAGGCCGACGTCGTCGTCAGCAACTTCCGCCCCGGCGTGATGGAACGGCTCGGCTTCGGCTACGAGGAGCTCAAGGCCGTCAACCCGCGGATCATCTGGGCCTTCGGCTCCGGCTTCGGCTCCACCGGCCCGTACATGCACAAGGGCGGGCAGGACGTGCTCGCCCAGGCGTACACCGGCGTGATGGCCCGCAAGGCCGACCCCGACCACCCGACCGCGATCTACGCCACCGCCCTCGCCGACTACTCCGCCGGCATGCAGCTGGTCCAGGGCATCCTGCTGGCACTGCTGCACCGGGAGCGCACCGGCACCGGCCAGAAGGTCGAAGTCTCCCTCTACAACGGCCTGCTGCACATGCAGATGCAGGAGGCCACCATGCAGCTGATGCGCGACCGCGAGCTGAACTGGGCGCGCATGCCGCTGAGCGGCTGCTTCCCGACCACCGACGGTGCGCTCGTCCTGGTCGGCGCCTTCAAGGAGAACCCGCTGCGCGACATCTGCGCCGCCCTGGACCTCCCGGACCTCTCCCAGGAGGAGCGCTTCAAGGACCTCGCCGCGCAGTTCGCGAACCGGCCGGAGATCCAGCGCATCCTGCGCGAACGCTTCGCCACGGACACCACCGCGCACTGGCTGGCCCGCCTGGAGGAGCGGGACCTGCTCTGCGCCCCGGTGAAGAACCTCGCCGAGGCCCTTCAGGACCCGCAGACCGTGCACAACGGCATGCTGCTGGAGTTCGAGCACCCGCTCGGCGAGACCGTCCGCACCGTCGGCTCGCCCATCGCCATGTCGGAGGCCCCCACCGCCGTACGGCACGCGCCGCCGCGCCTCGGGGAGCACGGCGCGCAGGTCCTCGCCGAACTCGGCTACGACCAGGCGCGCATCGACCAGCTCAAGGACGCCGGGGTGCTCGCATGACCGACGAGATCCGCTACGAGCTCGACGGGCACGTCGCCCGCGTCACCATCGACCGCCCGCATGTCCTCAACGCCCTCGACGAGCCCGCGCAGGAGCGGATGAACGCGCTCTTCGACGAGATCGAGCGCGACCCGCGGGTGCGCGTGGTCGTCCTCACCGGCGCCGGCGAGAAGGCGTTCTGCGTGGGCGCCGACATGAGCACCGCCGGTGTCGACAAGACCGGTGTGGACTACTGGGCCGACGCCCAGCCCAACGGCTTCGGCGGCCTCGCCCTGCGCGAGACCCTCGACGTTCCGGTCATCGCCCGGGTGAACGGCTACGCCCTCGGCGGCGGCATGGAGATGGTGCTCGGCTGCGACATCATCGTCGCGTCCGAGACCGCCCAGTTCGGCCTCACCGAGCCGCGGGTCGGCCGCATCGCCCTGGACGGCGGCGTCGTCCGCCTGCCCCGGCAGATCCCCTACCACCTGGCCATGGGCATGCTGCTGACCGGCCGCCGGATGAAGGCCCCGCAGGCCGAGGCGGTGGGCCTGGTCAACGAGGTGGTCCCCGCCGAACGGCTGGACGAGGCCGTCGACGGCTGGATCGCCGACATCCTCGCCTGCGCCCCGCTGTCCCTGCGCGCCGTCAAGCACCTGGTGCAGAACACCACGCACATGACGCCACGACAGGCCCAGGGGCAGCGCAGCGCCGCCCTGGTGCGCGCCCTGCGGTCCAAGGACTCCGAGGAGGGCGTACGCGCCTTCCAGGAGAAGCGGCCGCCGGCCTGGAAGGGGGAGTGACCGCCGTGAGCACTCCTCTCGCCCCCGGCGTCTGGGGCGTACTCGCCACCCCTTTCGCGGGCTCCGCGCTCGAGGTCGACGAGACCTCCCTCGCCCGGGCGGTGGACCTCTACACGGCCGCCGGGGCCACGGGACTGACCGTCCTCGGGGTCTTCGGCGAAGCCGCCCACCTCGACCTCGCCGAGCAGCACGACGTCGTGGAGGTCGTCGGTGAGACCCGAGGCGACCTGCCCATGGTGGTCGGCCTCGCCGGACGCTCCACCCGCGTCGCGATCGAGCAGGCCCGCACCGTCCTGGACGCGGCCGGCGGCGCCGACGGCGTCGCAGGCCTCATGGTGCTGGTCAACACCGCGGACCCGGCCGTCCTGGCCCGCCACCTGCGGGCGGTGCACGCCGAGACCGGCGCCGGCATCGTCGTCCAGGACTACCCGCTGATCAGCGGCGTGAGGATCGATCAGCGGGTCCTGGCGCGGGTGGTCGCCGAGAACGCCGACATCGTGGTCGCGGTCAAGTCCGAGTCCCCGCCGACCGCGCCCGCGATCGCCACCCTCACCGCGGTCACCGACCTTCCCGTCTTCGGCGGGCTCGGCGGCGTCGGACTGCTGGACGAACTCGCCGCGGGCTCGGCCGGAGCGATGACCGGCTTCTCCTACCCGGAGGCCCTCGTCGCCACGGTCGAGGCATGGCGGTCCGGCGGCTTCGAGGCGGCCCGCGAGGTCTTCGCCCCCTGGCTGCCGCTGGTCAACTTCGAGGCGCAGCCCGGCATCGGCCTCGCCGTCCGCAAGGAGTGCATCCGCCGCCGCGGCACCTTCATCGAGTCCGGCGTCCGGCCGCCGGCGCCCTCCCTCCCGGAGAGCCTCGCACCGATGGCCGCCGCACACATCGCCGCGGCCGAACGGCTGCTCGGGGAGCCGACGGACGGGGTGAACGCCTGATGGATCTCGGCATCAGCGGACGCGTGGCCCTGGTGGCCGCCTCCACCGCGGGCCTCGGCCGCGCGACCGCTCGCGCACTGGCCGCCGAGGGCGCCCGCGTCGTGATCAGCGGCCGCCGCGCCGAGGTGGTGGAACGGGAGGCCGCGGCACTGCCCGGCGCCGTCGGCATCCCCGCCGACCTCACCGATCCCGGAACCCCCGAGGCGCTGGTACGCCGGACCGGGGAACTCCTCGGCCCCGTGGACATCCTGGTCCTCAACGGCGGGGGACCCGCCCCCGGCACCGCCGCCGACCAGACGCCCGAGTCCCTCTCCGCCGCCGTCGGCAGCCTCCTGCTGCCCCATCAGGCCCTCATCCGGCACACCCTGCCGGGCATGCGGGAACGAGGCTGGGGACGGATCCTCGCCATCGGCTCCAGCGGCGTCAACGAGCCGCTGCCCGGCCTCGCCCTGTCCAACGCCGGCCGCGCCGCGCTGGCCGGACTGCTCAAGACCCTGGCCTCGGAGGTCGCCGCCGACGGCGTCACCGTCAACATGCTGCTGCCCGGGCGCATCGCCACCGACCGGGTCGCCGCGCTCGACCGCGCGCGGGCCGAACGGGAGCACACCACCGTCGAGGCGGTCGCGGCGGCCGCCCGCGCGGCGATCCCCGCCGGCCGGTACGGCACGCCCGAGGAGTTCGGCGCCGCCGCCGCCTTCCTGTGCAGCGCACCCGCCTCCTACGTGACCGGCAGCCAGGTCCGCGTCGACGGCGGCATGGCCCGCAGTTTCTGAACGGAGTACGCCCATGACAGACCCCCAGACGCCGACGCACGAGATCCGGCACTTCATCGCCGGCGAGTGGACCGGCACACCCACCCGCGAACGCCGCAACCCGGCACGCCCCGACGACCTGGTCGCCGTGATCGCCGACGGCGACGCCAAGACCGTCGACGCGGCCGTCCGCGCCGCCGAGGAGGCGCAACCCGCGTGGGCCGCCCTGCCGGCCCCGGCCCGCGGCACCGTCCTGCTGGACGCCGCGGAGATCCTGCGCTCCCGCGCCGAGCGGGCCGCCCGCGACCTGGTCCGCGAGGAGGGCAAGACGCTGGCCGAGGCCCGTGGCGAGGTGCGCCGCGCCATCGACGTCCTCCGCTTTTACGGCGGCGAGGCCTGGCGGCTCGGCGGCGACCACCTGCCGTCCTCCGTCCCCGGCACCTTCGTCTACACCCGGCGCGAGCCGCTCGGCGTGGTCGCCGTCATCACGCCGTGGAACTTCCCCATCGCCATCCCCGCATGGAAGACCGCGCCGGCGCTCGCCGCCGGCAACGCGGTGGTCCTGAAGCCCGCCGAGCTCACGCCGGTGTCCGTCAAGCACCTGGCGGACTGCCTGACCGAGGCGGGCCTGCCCGCCGGTGTCCTCAACGTCGTCAACGGCCCCGGCTCCGAGATCGGCGACGACCTCACCGGCGACCCGCGGGTGGCCGCCGTCTCCTTCACCGGCTCGGTCGCGGTCGGCCGGCACATCCACTCCGTGGTCTCCGCACGGCACGCCCGGGTCCAGCTCGAGATGGGCGGCAAGAACCCGCTGGTCGTTCTCGACGACGCCGACCCGGCGACGGCGGCCCGCATCGCCGCCGCGGGCGGATTCGGTCTCACCGGCCAGGCCTGCACGGCGAGCAGCCGGGTGATCACCACACCGGGTGTGCACGACGCCTTCGTGGCTGCCCTGCTGAAGGAAGCGGACCGCTACCGCCCCGGTGACGGCCTCGCCGAGGGCACCGTCATGGGACCCGTCGTCAGCGAGCCCCAACTCGCCACCGACCGGCGGTATCTGGACCTGGCGGCGCAGGAGGGCGGCCAGGTGCTGTGCGGAGGCGCCCGGCCCGAGGGCCTCTACCAGGCTCCGGCGGTGGTCACCGGTGTCCATCCCGAGCACACCATCGCCCGCGAGGAGATCTTCGGCCCGGTCATCGGCGTCCTCACCGCGGACGACCTCGACTCGGCCATCGACCTCGCCAACGACGTGCCGTTCGGACTCGCGGCCGGCATCGTCACCCGCGACCTCGGCGCGGCTCACCGCTTCGCCGCCCGTGTCCAGGCGGGCGTGGTGAAGATCAACCGTCCGACCACGGGCCTCGACCTCAACGTACCGTTCGGCGGGGTCAAGGACTCCTCGACCAACACCTACCGGGAGCAGGGGTCCACCGCGCTGGACTTCTACACCTGGACCAAGTCGGTCTACGTCGGCTTCGAGGACTGACGGACCCCGACCCGGCCCCGGCCGGCCCCGGCGTCCACGGCGTGACGCACCGCCGGGGCCGGGCGGAGCCCTTCGCGGGCATCCGCCCGCCCCTGCCGCCCGGCAGGACCCCGGCCCTCGGCGACAGGACGGAGCACATGACACTCACCACCGACGACCTGCGCGCACTGCCCAAGGCCCATCTCCACCTCCACCTGGAGGGCGCCCTACGGCGGGAGACGGCCCGTGAGCTGGCCGAGCGGTACGGCCTGCCGCTCCTGGACACCGGACCGTACGCGGACCAGGCCGGTTTCGTCGCCGCGTACGAGTCCGCCCGCGACCTCGTCCGCAGCCTCGACGACCTTGCGCGTGTGGCCCGCGAGATCGTCGAGGACGCCGCCGCCACCGGCGTCGTGTGGACCGAGCTGTACCACGTCCCCTTCAGCTACACCGGACGGCTCGGCGCCGCCGAGGGCGTCGTCGAGGCCGTGCTCGACGGGCTCGACCAGGGCACCCGGGCCACGGGCTGCGGCGCCGGCCTCATCCTGGCGCACAACCGTGCCCGGCCCCTCGCCGACGCCACGGCGACCGCGGCAATCGCCCGCCGCCACGCCGGCCGCGGCATCGTCGGCTTCGGCCTGGCCGGCAACGAGGCCGCGTATCCGGCCGCCCTCTTCCGCGAGGTGTTCGCCTCGCTGAAGGACAGCGGGCTGTTGCTGGTGCCGCACGCCGGCGAGGGAGCCGGCGCCGAGAGCGTGCGCTCGGCCTGGCGGGACCTCGGCGCCGACCGCATCTCGCACGGCATCTCCGCCGTAGCCGATCCGGCCCTGGTCCGGCTTCTCGCCGAGCACCGGATCTGTCTCGACGTCTGCCCGACGAGCAACGTCCGCCTCGGCGCGGCCCCGAGCCTGGCCGAACACCCGCTGCCCCGCCTGCTGGCGGCAGGGGTGCCGGTCTCCCTGGGCAGCGACTGTCCCGCGTTCTTCGGCGTGGACATCATCGACGAATACCGCGCCGCCCACCGCGACATGGGCCTGACCGCCCGCCAACTCGCCGGCATGGCCCGCGACTCACTGCGCTGCAGCGCGGCGCCGGACGGGATCAGGGCCGCCGCCCTCGAGGCGCTCGCGAACTGGACGGCGGCGCACACCGCACGCGGTTGAACGGCCGGACCGAGGGCGGCACAGCGTTCGATCGGTGTCCCGGTCAGCCCCGGGGCCGGGTCGTGGCGCGTCCGACGCTCATGCATGTGTACCCGGCACGGGAAAGCGCGTCGGGATCGAGCATGTTGCGTCCGTCGAGGAGCAAGGGGTTCCGCATGGTGGGGCGGGCCCGTTCCCAGTCGACGTCGTGGAGGTGGGGCCATTCGGTGACGATGATGGCGGCGTCCGCGCCGGTGATTGCCTCCGTGATGGTGGGGTGCCGTTCCGCTGCTGCCCACGGGGCCGCATCGGCGGGACGAGCCATGGGGTCCCAGCAGGTGAGGGTGGCGCCTTCGGCGAGGAGGCGGGAGGCGAGGACGGTGCTGGGGGCCTCGCGCATGTCGTCGGTGCCCGGCTTGAACGTCATGCCGAGCAGGGCGATGCGCCGCCGGCCGAGGGTGCCGAGTTCCGCCTTGAGACGTTGGACGGCGCGACGGGGCTGGAGGTCGTTGACCGCGATCACGGCGTTGAGGAGCTGGAAGGAGTAGCCGCTGTTGCTGGCCATGGCGCGAAGGGCACGGGAGTCCTTGGGGAAGCAGGATCCGCCGTAACCGAGGCCGGCGTTGAGGAAGTGGCGGCCGAGCCGGTGATCCATGCCGATGGCGTCGGCGACGCGAGTGACGTCGGCGCCCGTCGCCTCGCAGACGGTGGCTATCTCGTTGATGAAGGTGATCTTCGTGGCGAGCAGGGCGTTGGCGGCCAGCTTGACCATTTCCGCCGAGGCGACGTCCATCCGCTGCACCGGGCCGTCGATGCCGGCGTGCAACTCGGTCAGCAGCGCGGCCGTGGCGGGGTCGTCGGTGCCGATGACGATGCGGTCGGGGTGCAGGAAGTCGGTGACGGCTCGACCCTCGGCGGTGAACTCGGGGTTCGAGGCGTAACCGACGCGCGCGAGGCCGGCCTCGTCGAGAGCGGCCCGGATGCGCGACCCGGTACCGACCGGGACGGTGGATTTGACGACGACGGCGGCCAGGTGGGTGGCGTCCTTGAGCGCGCGGATGACGGCCCAGACGCTGGAGAGGTCGGCGTCCCCGGAGGCGGTCGGCGGGGTGTCGACGCAGATGTAGGCGACCTCGGCGTCGCGGACGGCTTCGGCGGCGTCCAGGGTGTACGTCAGGCGCTCTTTGTTCTCGGCGAGGAGGTCGCCCAGGCCCGGCTCGTAGATGGGCACGTCGCCGGCGTTCAGCAGACGGATGCGTTCGGGCTGGATGTCGCGGACGGTGACCCGGTGGCCCAGATGGGCGAAGCAGGCGGCGGTGACCAGTCCGATGTAGCCGGCACCAAAGACAGCGATGCTGCGGGCACTGCCCTGCATGCGGGACTCCGTTCGTCTTAGGGGGATCGGATGGGATCCTGCGCCGGGCGCGCGGGCGGCCGGCACGGTCGGGGCACGGTGTTCGCTGAGAGAGGGCGACGCGCTCGAGGCTCCCGCGGACGGTTGCTGCCGGAGCGCATGAGGGCCCCGCAAGACCGTCATC
Organism: Streptomyces sp. AF1A; assembly: GCF_047340315.1. NCBI lineage: Bacteria > Bacillati > Actinomycetota > Actinomycetes > Kitasatosporales > Streptomycetaceae > Streptomyces > Streptomyces sp. AF1A. The sequence continues at coordinate 134,773 of NZ_JBLEBI010000001.1, read as the reverse complement.
TGTGGGTATGCCGTTTTGTTACCGGCCCGTACTGTTGTGCGGCTTTCAATCACTCGCGTGATATACATGCCCCACACACACGATTCATACTTTTATCACATCGGGCGCATCGATCTAAGGGAACTATGTCCGTACATGGGCGACGTGCACGAGTTGGCGTGCACACCGGCATAACCACCGCAGAAGTCTCGGCGGGCGGCAGGACATGAACCTCCACCTGTCGGTATACGGCTCTGCCGTCGGCTGTGTCCTCGCGCTCAAGCTGCTGCTGTCCATCCCTCGCCCTGGGCGTGGTCGCAGGAAGCGACGCCGTGGGAACGGCCGGGGAGGGGACCGGCTGACGGTCCACGGCGTGATCACGGTCTACAACGAGTCTCCGGCCATGCTCCGTCGATGTCTGGAGTCGCTTCTGGCGCAGAAGCGGCCCCTGGCCTCTCTCACCGTGGTGGACGACTGCTCCGCGACGCGCGATGCCGAGCAGGTGATCGCAAGTCTGCGACCGCGGTTCCAGGCGGCCGGAATCCGCATCAACCTGATCCGCTTCCCGGAGAACCGGGGCAAGCGGCATGGGTTGGCCGCTGGGTTCGCGGATGCCCCCGGCGCCGATGTCTACGTGTGCGTCGACTCCGACACGGTGCTGGACGATTGGGCCGTGGACGAGTTGCTGGGTCCCTTCAGCCACCGCCGGGTCACCTGCGTGACGGGACTCGTCCTCGCGCACAACCGGGCGGTGAACCTGCTCACCCGGCTGATCGACATGCGGTACGTCAACGCCTTCCTCGGTGAGCGCGTCGCATACAGCCGGCTCGGTTCCGTCCTGTGTGCGTGCGGGTCCCTGGCGGCATACCGCGGGTGGGTCGCCCGCAAGTACGTCGACGACTTCCTCAACCAGCGTTTCCTCGGCAAGCCCGCCACCTTCGGCGACGACCGCCGCCTCACCTACTACTGCCTGATCGAGGGCCGCTCGCTCATCCAGCCCGCTGCGGTCGGCTGGACCGACGTCCCCGAGAAACTCGGTCACTACGTCCGCCAGCAGATCCGCTGGGGCAAGTCGTTCTTCCGCGAGGGCAGCCTGCTGGCCGTGCGGCTGCGGTACATCCACCGCGCCTTCTGGTGGCTGAATCTGCTGGAACTCGTCACGTGGGTGGCGTTCACCAGCGCGCTGCTCGCCGCGGTGGTCGTCATCGCCATGCATCCCGCGGGCTGGAAGGTCCTGGCGGGATACGCCGGCTATATCTGCCTCATGTCCTGGGTCAGGTCCCTGCACTACCTGCGGGGGGCCGTCAGCATCCCGTTCCTGGACCGGATCTTCACCTTCGCCTGCGCCCCGCTGTACGCCCTGCTCAACCTTGGTCTCCTCCTGCCACTGCGCCTGTACTCCCTGGCCACGCTGAACAAGACCAAGTGGGGCACCAGGGAGAACGGTGCAGAGATCACCAAGGCGGAGGACGCGCCGGACGAGGCGCACGGCACTGACGGAGGCACCCCCGCCGAGACCGAGGGCTTCGGAGGCGGCGAGTACGATCCGGCCTTGCCGACGCTTTCGGCGATACCCTCCCAGCCGTACAGCGGGCGCGCCTGGACCCCGTTCCCCGCGGACCCGGTGCGGCCCATCGAGCCGTACGCTCCGGCTGCGTCGCCCGCCTGGTCGTACCAGCAGGGCCACGGTGCGAGCGGTGCGGTCCCGCACCAGGCCGTGCCGGAGCAGTCCTTCGACGGCATCGGTAACGAGTGGGACACGGCCGGGTACGGCACCGATCCGGTGGCCACCCACCCTGAGCGCTTCCCGGCCGACCCCGTGCAGCACGCCCGCGCCGCGGTGGCGGAACCGACCGCAATCTGGCCCGGATCAGGGCCTCGGACGCCCTGAGCTAGGAGCAATCGGTGGCCACCACCCCATCCGTCGGGTCCGCACGCGCCCGACGTCGCAAGTCTTCGGGCTCACGCCGTGCGGGTGCCGTGATCAAGGCACTGCTTGTGTTGGTGGTCGTGGCGGCCGCCGGCGTCGGCGGGTACCACTTCTGGCGCACCGCGCAGCCCCCGCAGCTCACCATCAGGTACAAGGCGGGCACACCCGCCACGGCGGACGCGACCCAGCCCTGGTTCGAAGTGGTCAACACGTCCAAGAAGGCGGTGAGCCTCTCGGACGTCACCATCCGGTACTACTTCACCCAGGACTCGGCCCCCTCGTTCGCCTACAACTGCCTCCAGGCTCCCGTCGGCTGCTCCCACATCTCCGGGACGGTCGTGGCGATGCACGAGCCGACGTCCGGCGCCGACCACTATCTGGAGATCCGCTTCACCGACGGGGCGGGGAGCCTGGCGGCGGGTGAGAAGGGCGGAGCCATAGGGCTCCAGTTGTACCGCCCCGACGGCAAGAGGACGGACCAGGGCAACGACCGCTCCTACGACGCCGCCGACAAGACGTTTCAGCCGTCGAAGCTGGTGACCGCCTACCTGAGGGGGCAGCACGTCTGGGGGGACGAACCCGGCGGCCGCAAGACCGCTCGAGGCGCCTTCGGCGGCGCGCAGCCGGCGCCCCCGTCCGGAGTCGTGTTCGACAACTTCCACTACAGCGGATCCGACGACCCCGCACTTCACGCCCACGGCTGGATCGTCCGCACCAGCAAGGGCGGCCCCGGAATCCGCGGCACATGGTCCTCTTCGGCGGTCGGCTTCCCGGAGGAGAAGACCGCTGTGGGCGGTCAGGTCCTGCGACTGCGGGCCGGAACCGACGGAACGAAGGCCGGAACGGAGCAGGCCGAGGTCATGACCAGTGGCACCAAGTTCCTGACGGGGACCTACGCCGCTCGCATCTACTTCAACAACAAGCCCACCAGGGGCGCGAACGGCGACCACATCACCGAGGCCTTCTACGCGATCTCGCCCGACCGCGCCCGCTACAGCGAACTCGACGCCGAGTACCAGCCGAACGGCGGCTGGGGCGCGCCGGGGCCCAGGCTGGACCTGGTCACGTGGCACAGCAAGGCGAACGGCGACCGGGTCGCGAAGAAGGCCATGCGCAGCCTGCAGGGGTGGCACACCGTCATGATCACCGCCGCGGGCGGGAAGGTCACCTACTCCGTGGACGGCCGAACGGTCTTCACCAGCAGCGGTAAGTACTACCCGAGCGTCAACATGTCCGTGAACTTCAACGCGTGGTTCGTCGACCTCCCCTTCCAGGGGGCACGCACCTGGGACATGAAGGTCAACTGGTTCTACTACAAGGCCGGCACGGCCCAGACCCTGACACAGGTGCAGAGCGCCGTGGACGGCCTCTCCCACACCGGAATCAACTACGTCAACACCGTCAAGAAGTGAGGCCGCCCGGCCGTCCTGGGGGTGTTCCGGCTGCCGGGCGGGCGACCGGGGTCCGCTGCCGGGTCGACCCCGCCCGGCCGAAAAGGCGGGGGCGGATGCGGCATGCCCCCCGGGGATGATTGTCTGGCTCCGGCAATCTCACCCCGACCCGGCCCGGCCGGCAGGAGGACCCTCAGTCATGAGCAGCGCCTACGCCTACGAATACAAGGTCGTCACCTTTCGGGAGTCGCTGATCGGCGACGCACTGGACAGCGACAAACTGGAGAAGGTCCTGAACAAGCACGCCGAGGACGGCTGGGGCCTCAAGGCCATCACCTCCGCCGACGTGAAAGGCCGCATAGGCCCCGGAGCCGTCGAGGGCCTGCTGCTGACCTTCGAGCGTCCGCGCGGCTGACCGGTACGGTACCGGCAACACCTGTGCTGCGCGCCCGGCCCGGTGGTGGAGGCCACGGGGCCGGGCGCCGGCAGGTGCGACGGGAGAGCCTGGACGTCGCCCTCTGCGGGAGGGCCTGTGACGGATGCCTGTCACATCGTCGTGCGCCATCCGGTCTCTGTGGTGTCGAGCCACGAGCAGGGGTGCGTATGCGTGAGATTGTGATTGTCGGCGGCGGCTACGCGGGCTTCTACACCGCATGGGGTCTGGAGAAGAAGCTGCGCGCGGGGGAGGCGCGGGTCACCGTCGTCGATCCGCGGCCCTACATGACCTACCAGCCGTTCCTGCCGGAGGTCACCGCCGGGTCCGTCGAGGCCCGTCACGCCGCCGTGTCGCTCCGGCGGCACCTGCGTCGCACCCGGCTGATCGCGGGCAGCGTGACGGAGATCCGGCACGCGGACCGCAGGCTCACCGTCCGGCCGGTGAACGGCGCCGGCGAGCACGAGTTGCGTTACGACGTCCTCGTGGTCACCGCAGGCGCCGTGACCCGTACCTTTCCCGTACCCGGGCTCGCACAGCAGGCGATCGGCCTGAAGCACGTGGAGGAGGCCGTGGCCATCCGCGACCGGCTGATGACCGCGTTCGACCAGGCGTCGTCACTGCCGCCGGGGCCCGAGCGGCGCAAGCTGCTGACCGTGACGTTCGTCGGCGGCGGGTTCTCCGGCGTCGAGGGCTTCGGGGAGCTGCTGTCGCTGGCCACCGCGATGCTGACGTCGTATCCGGAGCTGAGCCGTGACGACCTCTCCTTCCACCTGGTCGAGGCCAGGGGCCGGATCCTGCCCGAAGTGGGCGACGAACCGGGCGCCTGGGTGGTGCGCTCGCTCGAACGCCGTGGCGCGCGCGTCCATCTGAACACGCAGCTCCTCTCCGCCGCGGACGGGCACGTGGTGCTCTCCGACGGGGAGGAGTTCGACTCCTCGCTCCTCGTGTGGACCGCCGGCAACGCCTCCAATCCGGTCGTGCACAACCACACGGATCTCCCCGTCGACGAGCGCGGTCTGCTCATGGTCCGCCCCGATCTGCGGGTGGGCACCGACAGCGAACCGGTGCCCGACGTGTGGGCGGCCGGGGACGACGCGGCCGTTCCCGACCTGGCGTCGCCCGTGCCGGGGGCGCACACGGTGCCGAACGCCCAGCACGCCGTACGGCAGGGGAGGCTCCTCGCGAAGAACATCGCGGCCGTCCTGCACGGCGGGCGGGTCCGCGCCTACCGGCACAGCAGTCTGGGCGTGGTGGCGACCCTCGGGCTGGGGCGGGGCATCTTCCAGTACAAGCGGATCGTCATCAAGGGTTTTCCCGCCTGGCTGATGCACCGCGGATACCACGTCCTGGCCGTGCCCTCCTGGGAACGCAAGATCCGCGTCCTCACCGTCTGGCTCACCGCCGCCCTCTTCGGCCGGGATCTCGTCTCCCTGGCCGCCGTTCAGCATCCCCGCGACGCGTTCGTCACGAACGGTGACGCCCAGCGCGCCGGCGAGAGCCGGACGGGGAGCCGTACCGGCGCATGAGCACGTCGTTCGAGCCGGGGGCCGGCCAAGGGCCCGCGGCGAGCAGGGACACGGCGTTGACCGGGCGGTGGCGCGCGCTCGACCGGATCCACCGCGAGATCGAGATCCGTGTCGAGCGGCGGCTGCAGCAGCATCTGCGCCTGCGGGCGAGCGAGTTCTCCGCACTGCGGGCCGTCGACGAGGCACATATCGCTTCCCGGCGGCAGCTGCTCCTGATCGACCTGGCCGACGCGATCGGGGTGAGCCAGTCGGCCACCAGCCGCCTGGTGGCCCGCTTGCAGAACCGCGGCCTGCTCACGACGAGCGTCTTCGAGCACGATCGCCGCAGCGTCGACGTACGGCTCACCCCGGCCGCCCGCGAGGTGCTGCGCCGAGGGGCGCCCATCCTGCACCGGGCCGTCCGCGAAGCGGTGCACGACCTCGGCGTCCGCCGCGGGCACGCGATCGACGGCAGCCTCCTGGACTACCTTCGGGAGCCGGAGGCCGACGGGGGCCCGGCCGAGCCCCGCATGCCGGGGGCACAGGAGGCACCGTGAGGCCAGCCATGACGCTGTTGGCATGGGGCGCGGAGGCGCGATCTCAGGACGGTGTGAAGCCGAACACGCGGGCGTAGAAGCGCAGTTCCTCCTCCAGGCAGGCGATCAGGGTCGACTGGCGGCGGAAGCCGTGACCCTCGCCCTCGAAGGTGCGGAACACATGCGGGCGCGCGGGTCCGGACAACGCCCGGGCGAATGCGGCCGCCTGGGCGGGCGGGCAGATGACGTCCCCCGTCCCCTGGAGGACGAGCAGCGGAACCGCGATGCGGTCGGCCCGCAGGAGCGGGGACCGCGCACGGTAGAGGTCCGTCCGGTGGGTGGGGCCGACGAGCGTCTCGAGATAGTGGGACTCGAAGTCGTGCGTGCCTCCCGCGGCGAGCGAGACGAGGTCCACGACGGGATAGAACAGCGTGGCACAGGCATAGAGATCTCCTGATGCCGCCGCGAGGGCCGCCGTGAGCCCTCCGGCGCTGCCGCCCCGGATCGCCACGCGCCCGGCCGTCGCCGTACCCTCCTCGATCAGCGCTTGCGCGACGCAGGCGCAATCCTCGACGTCCACCACACCCCACTGCCCACGCAGCCGCTCGCGATAGGCGCGTCCGTATCCGGGGGTGCCTCCGTAGTTGACCTCTGCCACCGTGATGCCGCGTGAGGTGAAGTACGCGATCTCCGGGTTGAGCGCGAGAGCGGCCCGCAGGCCCGGACCGCCGTGCGCCCAGATCACCAGCGGAGGCACCTCGCCGGGCGGGCCCGCGAACCGCGGGTTGCGCGGGGCGTGCACCTGCGCGTGCACCGGGCGGCCCCCAGGGCCCGCGAAGACGCGCCGCTCGGGGGCCGGCAGATACGCGGAGTCGACTGTGAAACCGGACTCGACGCGGCCGGCGGGGAGAGCCGGCGTGGCCGCGTCCACCTCCACCACCGTGTAGGGCGAGCGGCTCGACGCCGCCACGCCGACGATTGCGTCCCGGGCGGCATCGAGGTGGGGCAGCCACTCGTCGGCCGGCCCGGGCACGTCGGTGAGTTCCCCGCGATCGGGGTCCAGGACGGCGAGCCGCTGTGCCCCCACTCCGTGCAGGACGGCGAGGCGGCCGTCGCGCAAGGGCCAGAACCAGCGGTGCCCCAGCCGTTGCAGACCGGCGAACTCCTCGGCGACCGGGTACAGCGGCCGCCTCTCCCCGGTGCCGGTGTCCACCGCGTACAGATTCCACCACCCGGTGCTCTCGCAGGCCGCGACCAGCGTGCCGTTCGCCAGCCACTCCGCCTGGGCCACCGGATCCCCCGGCCCGCCCGTCAGCGTCCGGGCCCGCCGCAGGCTGCCGTCCTCACCGACCTCGGCGATGCGCAACTCGGCCGCGTCCCACGGCATATGGGGGTGGTCCCAGGCGATCCACGCGGCGTGGCGCCCGTCGGGCGACCGCCGTGCCTGCGAGATGAAGCGGTGCGCCGCCGGCGCCAGCTCCCGTACCGCCGACCGGTCGCCGGCCGCCGAGCCGTCCAGCGGAACCGCGGCGTGCACCCGCCGGACGTCACCGGGGCCCTCCCCGGTGAACTCCTCCAGCACACACCGCACTTCGCCTCGCGCGAGGTCCAGCTCCGGTTCGGCCCAGCGCAGGCCGGCGCCGACCGGCGACACCGGGGTCAGCGGGCGAGGGGTGCCGCACCGGTCGTGGTCGACGCGGAGCGCGTACAGCCGCTGATCGTCGCAGTGCACGAACACGGCGTGTGCTCCCGTCGCGTCCGGCGCGGCGGCCCAGGGGCGGCCGCCGTACTCGATGACCCGGCTGCGGACGTCCCAGGGCGCGGGCAGGAGCGAGTCCGTGCGCCCGTCCGCGCGCCGGCGAACGAGCGCGGTCCGGCCGCCCTCCTCGGGCCGTGGTTCCACCCACCAGACCTCGTCGCCGACCGCACCGACGTACGAGGGCGCCGCGATCCGACCGGCGGACAGGCCCGCGGTGGCGGACTCGGCACTGATGGGGGAGTGCCAGGAGCCGAAGGGAGCCACGGTCGTCATCGCGCGGCCGCCCGGGGAAGCGCCACAGGGCTCAGGTCGAAGGCACGCATGGGTCTCCCGATGGACGAGGCCCGCAAGGAGCACGGGCTGTCGCGCGGCCGTGCGGGGCGGTGACGGTGTGAGGTGCGACTGGGAACGAGGGGCGCGGTAGGGACCTCGTGTCATACGGTGTTCCGGCGGCCGGACGTGTCGCGGGACTCCTCGGCGTCCGGCGGCACGGCGACGGCGGGAGGAACACCGGCCGGCGCGCGCAGCGCCTCGGAGTCCGCCTCGATGCGCGCGTCGACACGGCCGATCTCCGCACGGAGCATGCGCAGCCGTGCCTCCAGGAGCGCGGCTTCGGCCGCCAGGGACACACCGGTGCCGGCCGGGTCGCAGTCCGCGCGGTGTGCGTCGGGGTCCGGCGGCATCACGCCTCCTTCTGCTCCGACCGGTGAGCCTCCCGCGGTGCCGGGAGCGGGGGTGAGCCGGGTTCGGCGGGAGCGGACGGCCGGTTCCACAGGTGCAGCTTGTAGGGGTTGAGGATGATCCAGACCTGTGAGACACGGTGATCGCGGATGTCGAGGCCGATGACGGCGGCCACCTGGCGGTCGTAGCGGGCGACCAGTCCGGTGCGGCCGTTGACGGGATGGTTGGCCAGGGAGGTGCGGGGGCGGCCGGAGAGAAGGGTGAGGAGGCTGTGGGCGACCTGACGGTCGCCGTGCACGGGTCTGGTGAGTGCCCGGACCTTGCCGCCGCCGTCGAAGAACGCGGTGGCGTCCGCGGCGAGGAGCTCGGTGAGCTGCTCGGTGTCCTCGTCCACGCAGGCCTGCAGGACGGCTCGGGCGAGGGCGTCGTGTTCCTGGGGCGTGGTGGGCAGTGAACGCTGCCGCCGCAGGCTGCGGCGGGCGCGGTCCGCGAGTTCGGCGCACTCCGGCTGGGGGCGGCCCACCATGTCGGCGACGGCATCGGAGGGCATCCCGAAGACGTCGTTGAGCACGAACGCCGCCCGTTCGGCGGGCGAGAGGGAGTCCAGCGCGTTCAGCAGAACCAGCCTGACCTCCTGGACCAGCGTCGTGCGCGCCGGCTCGGCGGCGTCCGGCGGCGTGCCGGGGTCCACGCTCGGGGCCGCCGCGTCCGGGCCGGGGGACGCGAGGCGGCCCAGGCAGATCGCGCCCGCGGTCCTGGCGAGCCACGAGCGGACAGGGGCGATCCGCCGGCGCTCGGCGTCCGGCAGGCCGTACCAGCGGCGGTACGTCTCGTCCACGACGCTCTCGGCGGCCTCCGCACCGCCCAGCATCCACTGGGCGAGGTCCAGCAGATACCGGCGCTCGTCGACGAGGTCCGCGATCGGTACCGCGTCGGGGTCGTCCATACCGCATCCTCCCTCCCGTGCGGCAGCGCACCGCGCGTCCGCACGCCTCCGTCCCGTCGGCCCAGGAGCGCCTCGGCCCGGCGACATCCTGACAGCAGGGCGCCCCCCTGCGCGCCCCAGGTCCACACATCGTTCGTCCTCGCGGTTCCCACCATTGGACCGGACACAGTCGAATCCTGTGACACCGGCTTGTGCGCGCGGCCGTCCCGCTCGGTGCCCCGCGGCCGGCACAGGCCGCGATGCGGCCGGACCGCCGGGGTGACCCCCGCCTTCCGGCAGGGGCCGTCCTGCGGCCTACCGCTGCCGGGAGAGCCAGTCGGCGAACGCGACCTTGCCGACGTGGGCGTCCGGGCCCGGCAGCAGCGTGCTGTCCTGCAGTTCGGCACCCCAGTAGGTGGTGCTCGGGTCCGTGACGACCGAGCGGGGGTCGTTGTGGGCTGCGAGCGCCATGCGAAGGAACTCGTCGAGCTGGAACACCTCGGGGCCCCCGACCTCCACGACGCCGTCGACCGCACTGCCGACCGCGGCGCGGGCGACGGCCGCGGCCACGTCCTCGGAGGCCATGGGCTGGATCCTGGCCGCGGGCACGCGCACGGTGTCGCCCACGGTCATCCCGTCGGCGAGCCCCTTCCCGAACTCGAAGAACTGGGTGGCGTGGACGATGGAGTACGGGGTGCCGGACTCCTTGATCAGGTCCTCCTGGACCTGCTTGGCACGGAAGTATCCGCTGCCCTGGAGACGGTCGGTGCCGACCACGGAGAGGGCGACGTGGTGCGCCACGCCGGCCTCGGCCTCGGCCACGAGGAGGTTGGTCGTGGAGGCGCGGAAGAAGTCGATGACGGCCTGGTCCTCGAACGACGGCGAGTTGGACACGTCGACCACGACCGACGCGCCCTGGAGGGCCCCGGCCAGGCCCTCGCGGGTGAGCGTGTTGACACCGGTGTTGGGCGAGGCCGCGACCGCCTCGTGCCCGTGCTCGCCCAGCAGGGCGACCACCTTCGAGCCGATGAGCCCGGTTCCACCGATCACTACGACCTTCATGACGGATTCCTCTCGGAGGCGTTGTTTCCTGGTGCGGCCCGCTTCGGAAGGGAGCTGTTCACCGGCGCCGAGCTGACGCGGCCCGCAGTGGATGAGACCGGGCAGCGGTGCTGCTTGTGACACCGAACTCCCGGGGAACTCCCGGCAAGCAGGCGATCGTTGCGGCGTGGGCCGGCGTCATTCGGCGAGTTTTCCGTCGGTCGAGACCTCTTCCATCAGCGCGGAGATCTCGTCGGGAACGGCCGGGATCTCCTCGCGGGTGACCCCCGTCGTCGGGGACCACACGAGGTTGACCCGCAGCGCGGGATCCAGGTCGGGGTAGTCGCTGCGGTTGTGGCAGCCGCGGGTCTCACGGCGCTCCAGCGCCGCTTCGAGGGTGGCTCGGGCGGCCAGCGCGGCGGACTTGAGATCGAAGGCGTGGGCGAGATCCTGGAAACCGGCGATGTCCGGGTGTACGCCGACGTCCTCCATCCTCTTCTCGATCGACGCCAGCTCGGCAAGACCGGCACGCAGGCCTTCCTCGTCGCGCACGACGCCCGCGTGCTCGGTCATGGTGTTGCGCAGGGCGCGCTGCAGGGCGCGGACGTTCTCCCGCCCGTCGGCCGCGAGCAGCTCGTCGACCTCCGCGCGGGCGTGCGCCTCGGCGGACGCCGACCGCGGCTGTGCGGTCAGCGACTGCGAGTGGGCGGCAGCGGCCCGGCCCGTGATGCGGCCGAAGACCAGCAGTTCGATGAGGCTGTTCCCGCCCAGACGGTTCGCGCCGTGCAGCCCGCTCGCCGCCTCGCCGATGGCGTACAGGCCGCGCACGTCGGTGCTGTGGTCCTCGGGCCGTACCCACACCCCGCCCATCGAGTAGTGCGCGGTGGGCGCGATCTCGATCGGTTCGCGGGTGATGTCGAGCATCTGCAGGTCCAGCAGCGTCTGGTAGACCCGCGGAAGCCGGGTCATGATCGTCTGCCGGGGCAGGTGGGAGACGTCGAGCCACACTCCGCCCTTGGGGGTGCCGCGCCCTTCCTTGATCTCCGTGTAGGACGCCAGGGCCACCCGGTCACGCGTGGACAGCTCCATGCGTACGGGGTCGTAACGGCTCATGAACCGCTCCCCGAGCGCGTTGCGCAGGATGCCGCCCTCGCCGCGCGCGGCCTCGCTGACGAGGGTGCCGGCCGCGTTCTCCGGCTCGATGATCCCGGAGGGGTGGAACTGGACCAGCTCGGGGTCGCGGAGCCGGGCGCCGGCCTCCACCGCGAGGCGGAAGGAGTCGCCCGTGTTCTCGTCGCGGCGTGAGGAGGTGCGCCGCCAGATGCGGGTGTGGCCGCCCGCGGCGAGGATGACGGCGTCGGCGTGGATCAGGTACCGCGTTCCGTGCGTGAGATCGAAGCCGTAGGCGCCGAAGACGGCGCCGTCGTGCACCAGCAGCCGGGTGATGTAGACGCCGTCGAGCACGGAGATGCCCAGCTGCTCGGTGCGGCGCACGAGCGTGCGCTGGATCTCCAGACCGGTGTAGTCGCCGGCGAAGGCGGTCCGCCGGAACTTGTGCGCGCCGAAGAAGCGCTGGGAGATGCGGCCGTCGTCCTCCCTGGCGAAGGCCATGCCGTAGCGTTCCAGATCACCGATGCCGCGGGCGGCGCCCTGCGTGACGATCTCGACGGTCCGGGGATCGGCCAGCAGGTAGCTCTCCTTGAGCGTGTCGGCCGCGTGCTGTTGCCAGCTGTCCTCCGGGTCCATGGTGGCCAGCGCCGCGTTGATGCCTCCGGCGGCCAGTGCCGTATGGGCGTCCTCCTTGGGGCGCTTGCCGACGGCGAGGACGTCGACACCGGCCTCGGCCAGTTCGATCGCCGCTCGCAGCCCGGCACCTCCGGTGCCGATCACGAGCACCATGGTGGAAAGACGTTGTTCGGTGAGAGCCACGGTCCACTCCGATCGCGCGGGTTGTCACTCACTACGACCGGTACGTGCGGGTATCTGTGACAGCGTGCGTCGCCGGCGTTCCCGTCACCCATCGTGTTCGCCAAGGGTCGGCCCGGCCCGGGAGGGGCCGGGCGTGCGGCTAGTGGTGCAGCGTGATGTTCGTCGGGGTTCCCTGCCCGGCCATCTTCACGTACGGGCAGAGCGAACCGGCGCGGTCCATCAGCGGGGCGGCGACGGCGGGGTCGACGTGCGGCCAGTCGACCACCAGGTTCACGCGCAACAGGTAACCGCCGTCGTCCGGGTCCCGGCCGAAGGCCACGGTCGTCCGCACCGAGATCACCGAGGGGTCGAGGGCGGCCTGCCGCGCCACCAGGCTCAGCGCACCGTGGTAGCAGGCGGCGAAGCCGGCGGCGAACAACTGCTCCGGGTTCGTGCCCTGCCCGTCTCCGCCCAGTTCACCGGGCAGACGCAGATCCAGGTCCAGGCCTCCGTCGGCCGAGCGGGCTCTGCCGGTGGCGCGGCCGTGACTCGACACGCCTCCGCTCACGGTCACGGTCGTGGTGTAGATCGGGGTGAAGGAGTCGCCGTCGTAGTCCTGGTCGATGGACAGATCGGGCAGGCGGGCCAGCTCGTTCACCGCGTGACCCCCTCGGTGTCGTGGTGCATCACCGGGTGGGGAGCGGGAGCAGACGTCCGGGCACGGGCGGCCGCCGGCCGACGGGCGGACGGCACGACGTCGCAGGTACGGGGTGTCATATCGGATGCGCCTTTGCGTTGCGGGGGCGTGTCGGCTGCGGACGACTGGTTGACCGGCAAGTCACCCCTGGTGTGACACCCCTCGACGGGCCCGGCCGCCCGGCCGGGATCGGGGCGCAGCGCGGGCAATCCGCCTCGAGCAGGTGACCGAGTCCTCCGGTGCGCGTGTCCCCGTGGCGGGTCAGTCCTGCTCCAGCCACTGGGCGAAAGTGGTGTGCCCGAGACGGGCGTTCGCCCCGGGCAGCAACGTCCGCTCCCCGAGCACCACGCCGAAGAAGGGTGCGTGTGCGTCGGCGACCACCTCGCGCATGCGGCCCCGGGCGGCCAGCAGCTTGCCCGTGAGGTCGTCGAGGCGGTGCTCCTGCGGACCGGCGACCTCCAGCACGCCGCACAGCGGCAGGCCGACGGCGACGTGGGCGACGGCGGTGGCGACGTCGTCCATCGACACGGGGCGCACCGGCACGGGCGCGACATGCACCCCGTCCGCGTACGCCTCCGAGCGGGAGACGGCCTCGATCGTCTCGAAGAACGGTGTGGCCCGTACGACGGAGTGGGGGATCGGCGACCTTCGGACCTGCTCCTCCTGGAGCAGCTTCGCACGGAAGTACCCCGCCTGCAGACGCCCGGTTCCCACGAGGGACAGCACCACGTGGTGCTCGGCGCCCGCCGAGGCGGCAGCCCGGACGAGGTTGCGTGTCGCGGCGCCGAAGAACTCCCCGCTCGCCCACTCCGCCCGGGACGGGGCGTCAGTGACGTCGACGACGACGTCGGCACCCCGCAGGGCCTCGGGAAGGCCCTTTCCGGTGACGACGTCGACACCGTCGGCGCGCGACACGGCCACGACCTCCAGGCCGCGATCCCGAAGCCCGGCGACCGTCCTGGAGCCGATCCGCCCGGTGGCTCCCGCGACAACGACTCGCATGGGGGACTCCTCTTGCTGCCCTCCCCGGGTCAGATGCCGGGCAGGGCGGCGTACCGGGAGCCTGAGTCGAGGAACGCGGTGATCTTGCTGGGGTTGAACACCCACATGACCCGGTGAATCCCCTCGCGGGAGGCGGCGACGGTCATGAAGGTCGTGGGGCGGCCGTCCCGGTGGAGCATCACCCCGCTGCGGCCGTTGGCCTGCACGAACCGTACCTCCACCTCGCCCCAGAACCTCGGGTAGGCGGTCGACAGGTTCGCCACGCGGGCGCGCCCCAGCACGGGCACCCGGGCGGCGCCGCGCATGCCGTTGCCGTCGGACAGGCTGACGGCGCTCGGTGTGAGGAGCGTTTCCAGGGAGTCGGTGTCGCCTTGCCGCGCCGCCGCCACGAACGCCTCCAGCAGGCGCCGGTGTTCGCCCACGTCGACGCTCTCGCGCTGTTCCGCGCCGAGGTGCTTGCGGGCCCGGCTGACGATCTTCCGGACGTTGACGGCGGTCATCCCGAGCATCTCCGCGATGTCGGAGTAGTCATAGTCGAACGCCTGTCGCAGGACGTATGCGGCCCGCTCCATGGGGGTCAGCTTCTCCAGGACGATCAGGAGCGCGAGTTCCAGGGCCTCGGCCCGCTGGGCGCCCACCTCGGGGTCACTGCTCGTGTCGACGGGTTCGGGCAACCACGGGCCGATGTAGGTCTCGCGCCGCACCCGGGCGGACTGGCCCACGTTGATCGCCAGTCGGGTGGTGGTGCTCGACAGGAAGGCCATCGGGTTCACGACGACCGAACGGTCCGTCTTCTGCCAGCGCAGCCATGCTTCCTGCACCACGTCCTCGGCCTCGACGGCGCTCCCCAGTATCCGGTACGCGATCCCGAACAGGCGGGGGCGGAGTTCCACGAAGACGGAGACGGCCTCGTCCAGGGCATCTGCCTCGGATGGCGTCGTGGCGTGCATGATCCTTCTGTCTCCGTTCCTCCGGGTCCCAGCGCGCCGGGTGGCGTCGTCCACCGACCGCTGCGTCTGTTTGTTTGACCACGGATGCCGCTGCCTTGTGACAGCTTGTGGCGTGTCGGACCGGACACACCGTGGGAATGCGTCGAGTGCGGCGCGCCGGAGGCGGCCGCGCTCGCGACCGGCACACCCGGGGACGACCAGTGTTCTCCGACGGGTGTGCCGGGGCCGGGCCCCGCTCGGGCAGCGGCGGGCGGTGCCGCGGACAGTGGGCGCGAGGACACCGACGGTGAGCGGCCGCGGCACGACGTGTCACATCTTCGCGCGGCGCACGGTCATAGGGGGTGAGACCGGTTCGCGATCGGCGGCCAGGAGCACCACCGCCGAGATGAGGGGGAAGACATGGTCAGCGGCCCTGAGCCGTCCGCACCACACCACCGCCGCACAGGAGAGCAGGTCGCCGAGTGGGCCGACGCCCGGCTCGGCACGCGGAGTCTGGTCAGGGCCACCGCGCGGCGGGTCTTTCCGGACCACTGGTCCTTTCTCCTCGGGGAGATCTGCCTGTACAGCTTTCTCGTCCTGGTCCTCACCGGGGTGTGGCTGACGTTCTACTTCCATCCGTCGTCGGAACCGGTGCAATACCACGGCAGTTACGTTCCGCTCCAGGGGCAGTGGGTGTCGGACGCGTTCGACTCCACCCTGCACATCTCGTTCGACGTGCGCGGCGGCCTGCTGATCCGGCAGGCCCACCACTGGGCGGCCGTGATCTTCGTCGCGGCGATGCTCGCCCACATGATGCGTGTCTTGTTCACCGGGGCCTTCCGCAAGCCGCGCGAACTCACCTGGGTTTTCGGCTTCCTGCTGCTGATCCTGGGCATGTTCGGCGGCCTGACCGGCTACGACCTCCCGGACGACCTCCTGTCGGGCACCGGCCTGGCGGTCGTCGCCGGAACGCTGCTGTCCGTACCGGTCGTGGGCACGTACCTGTCGATGTTCCTGTTCGGCGGCGAGTTCCCGGGCGAGGATCTCGTCGCGCGCTTCAACACCATCCACGTGTTCGTCATCCCCGCGGCCATGGTGATGCTCGTCGCCGCCCACGTGGCCCTCTCCCTGCGCCATCGGCACACGCAGTACCCGGGGCCCGGACGGACCGAGAAGAACGTCGTCGGGCTCCCCTTCAGGGTGTACGCGGTGAAGGCGGGCGGGCTGCTCTTCCTCGTGTCCGGGGTGGTCTTCGTCCTCGCGGCCGTCGCGCAGATCAACCCCGTCTGGCGGTACGGTCCCTACCGCGCCGACCAGGTGTCCGCCGGCTCGCAACCCGACTGGTACATGGGCGTCGCCGACGGACTGCTGCGTGTCATGCCCGGCTGGGAGGTGGTCCTGTGGGGCCACACCCTCGCGCTGGACAGCCTCGTCCCGCTGCTCGTGGGGGTCGGCCTCTTCCTCGCCCTGGGCGCCTACCCCTTCATCGAGTCGTGGCTGACCCCTGACAGCCGCGCACATCACCTCCTCGACCGGCCGCGCAACCGGCCCGTCCGCACCGCGCTCGGCGCCGCGTGGCTCAGCGTGTATGCCGTGGCACTCGCCGGAGCGGCGAACGACCTGATCGCCATCCGGCTCCACGTCTCGGTCAACGCCGTCACCTGGGCGGTCCGCATCGGCCTCTTCGCCGTACCCGTCATCGTCTTCACCGTCGCCAAGCGGTGGGCGCTCGCGCTCCAGCGCCGCGACCGGGACCTGGTCCTGCACGGCCGGGAGACCGGCATCATCAAGCGCCTCCCGCACGGTGAGTTCGTCGAGGTGCACCAGCCGCTCGGCCGGCAGCGCCTGCGCGAACTGACGACCCATGAGCAGTACGAGCCCCTCGCACCGCCCCCGTCGCACGGCGCGCACGGCGCACCCGCCCGAGTACGGCGCCTGCGCACCCGGCTCAGCCGCGGCCTGTACGGACCGGGGACCCAGATCCCGAAGCCCACCGTGGCGGAGTACAAGGAGATCACGGGCCGACGGCAGCACTGACGGACCGGTGCCCGCCGCCACCGCCGGCACACACCGGACCGGCCGGGACGAACGAAGGCCGGCACGGCGTACGAGCCGGTCCGGTCGGAGCACTTCACGCGTGCGAGGCCGGCGGCGGAGCAGTCCGGAAGAAGCGGCTCTCGGTGAAAACCCTGTGGAAGCGATGTCGGTGGGGCCGCTTATGCTGCACCGGACGATCACGCGGAACCTGGGGAGGGCGCGGCATGTTCGGCAAGTTGTTCGGCAGGGGTGCGGAGAGGCCGGCGGCGGATCCGCACGCCGTGCCCGTGTCGCGCAGGCAGAAGAACGGGGTGTACCCGCTGCGCGCGCTCGGCGACGCGCGGGTGCTCGCGCTGGTGGAGGCGGCCGAGGCGGGCGACTGGGCGGCGGTCAAGGCGGCGCTGGCACCCTTCGACCCCGGCCGCGACCACCAGGTCCTCGGCGAGCTGGCGGAGCTGGACGGCGTGCAGGACTGGATCGGCCGGGCCGTCGAGGAGGACAAGGAGCACCGGGCGACGGCCCTGCTGATATCCGGGGCGCGGTACATCCACTGGGGCTGGGAGGCGCGCACGTCCGCGCGTGCCGTCGACGTCAAGCCGGAGCAGTGGCGGGTCTTCCGCGAGCGCCTCGGCATCGCCGAGGAGCGGCTGCTGGAGGCCGCCGAGCTGCGGCCGGAATGGATCACACCCTGGTGCCGCCTGCTCACCTCCGGCCGCGGCATGTCGCTGGGCCCCGCCGTGAACGAGGCCCGGCTGGACGCCGCCCTGCGCCGCGACCCGCTGGACCTGGAGACCCATGTCGCCTGGGTGTCGCAGCTGCAGCCGCGTTGGGGCGGCGAGCCGGGCGAGGCCCTGGCGTTCGCCCGTGAGGCGTTCGCCGGGGCGCCCGAGGGCCACCGCCTCGGCTGTGTGATCGCGATGGCCCATATCGAGGAGTGGGTCGAGTCCGACCACAAGAACTGCCTCATCACCCCGGAGACCCAGGACGAGCTGCTGGAGGCGGCCGAGCGCAGCATCCTCCACCCCGCCTACGTGCGCCGCCCCGGCTGGCAGCAGGACTTCAACATGTTCGCCATGGCCCTGTCCCTGGCCTCCGAGAGGATCGCTCTGCCGCGCGTCTTCCACGAGCTGCAGGGCGCCTACACCTCATGGCCCTGGCGCTACATGGCGAAGCCGGAAGAGATGTACGCCCGCGCCCGGCGCAACGCCTGACGGCGCCGGCCCACCTGCCACTCACCGATCACCCCACCCCGGACTGCCCGATGACTCTGCCCGAAACCCCGCCCCGCCCGGCCGGCGCCGATCGCACCTTCCAGGTGGACCTGCGCGGCCTCGTGGATCTCCTCTCCCACCACCTCTACTCCAGCCCCCGCGTCTACCTGCGTGAACTCTTGCAGAACGCGGTGGACGCGCTGACCGCACGGCACGGCCTCGAACCGGCCGCCCCCGCCGGAGCCTTCGGCATCCGCCTGTACGCCGACGGGTCGGTGGTGCGCGTCGAGGACGACGGCGTCGGTCTCACCGAGGCCGACGTGCACACCTTCCTCGCCACGATCGGCCGCAGCAGCAAGCGGGCGGACCGGATCGCCGAGCAACGCGGCGACTTCATCGGCCAGTTCGGCATCGGCCTGCTCTCCTGCTTCCTGGTCGCGGACGAGATCCACGTCGTGAGCCGTTCCGCCCGCACCCCCGGCGCCCCCGCCGTGGAGTGGCGGGGACGCGGCGACGGCAGCTACAGCGTCCGCACGCTGCCCGCCTCCGCCCGTCCCCGGCCCGGCACCACCGTCACGCTGACGCCCCGCGCCGACGCGGGGGAGTGGACCCGCCCGGCACAGGTGCACGCGCTGGCCCGCCACTTCGGCTCCCTGCTGCGCCACCCCGTGACCTTCGACGACGGCACGGGCGGCCCGGGCGCGTCCGTCAACCCCGAGCCCGCGCCGTGGTCGCGCACGTACCCCACGCCGGGAGCGCGCTCCCGCGCGCTGGCCGCCTACGGCGACGAGGTCTTCGGGTTCACGCCGCTCGACACCATCGAGCTGGACCTGCCGGCCGTGGGCCTGAAGGGCATCGCGTGCGTGCTGCCCGAGACGGTGCCGGCCGGACGCCGCCACGGCCATCGCGTGCACGTCAAGGGCATGCTGCTGTCCGAGCAGGCCGAGGAGATCCTGCCCGAGTGGGCGTTCTTCGTCCGCTGCGTCGTCGACGCCGAGAGCCTGCGCCCGACCGCGTCCCGCGAGTCCCTGTACGAGGACGACACCCTCGCCGCCGTCCGCGACGCCCTGGCCGAGCGGCTGCGCGCCTGGATCGCCCGGGCCGCGGCCAGCGACCCGGACCTGCTGGGCCGCTTCCTCCAGGCCCACCATCTGGCCGTGAAGTCGCTCGCGGTGCACGACGACGAGATCCTGCGCATGCTGCTGCCCTGGCTGCCGTTCGAGACCACCGACGGGCACTGCACCCTCGACGAGTTCGCGCGCACCCACCGCACCGTGCTCGTGACATCCAGCGTGGAGGAGTTCCGGCAGGTCGCGGCGATCGCCTCGGCCGCCGGGCTCGGCGTCGTCAACGGCGGCTACACCTACGACCGCGAACTGGTCCACCGGCTGCCGGAGATCAGGCCGGAGGTCGGCGTCGCCGACCTCGACCCGGCCACGCTCACCGCCCACCTCGACCCCGTCGACCGGGACACGGAACTGGCCGCCGCGGCCTACCTCGCCCTGGCCCGCGACGCCCTCGCCGTCTTCGACTGCGACGTCGCGCTGCGCACCTTCCAGCCGGCCTCCGCGCCCGCCCTCCTCCTCGACAGCCGCGAGGCCCGGCACGAGCGCACCCGCTCCCGGCTCGCCCGCGAGCAGCAGGGCGGGGTGTGGGGCGACATCCTCGGCCATCTGCGCCAGGAGGCCCCGCGGGCCCAGCTGATCCTCAACCAGCTCAACCCGCTGGTCCGCACCGCCGTCGCCATCGACGAGCCCGAACTGGCCCGCACCAGCGCCGAAGCCCTCTACGGGCAGGCCGCGATGCTGTCCCGGCGTCCGCTCAGGCCCGCCGAGTCGAGCCTCATCAACCGCTCCTTCCTCGACCTCCTCGCCCACGCCCTCCGCAAGGACAGCTGACGATGCCGACCGCACCCCAGACGATTGACGAGCTGTACCAGGCGCTGCAGGAGAACGACCAGCGCCCCTACGGCCGTACCCGTACCGTCACGGCCGAGGAACTGGCCGATGCCGCCGAGCAGTTCGCGGAGCCCCTCCCGCTCGTCCACGCGCTCCTCGAACTCCAGGAGGCGTACACCTACGGCTCCGAACCCCGTAAGTCGCCCGTCGTCTTCGCCCGCCTGCTGACCCTCTTCGACGAGCAGCCCGACGTCTTCGACGAGCGCCTGCGCCACACGCTGTTCTGGCGGTTCAAGTGGGTGGCCAACGCCCTGCGCCAGCTGCCCGAGGTGCCGCTGTCGAGTCTGCGCCAGTGGCTGACGGAGATGCGCGACCGGTACGAGAAGGCCGGCTTCGGCCTCCAGCCCTGCTACGGGCAGGCGTACCAGCTCGCCTCCCACGTGGGCGAGGACACCGCCCTCGCCTACGAGCTGTGGGCGGGCCGTGCCCGCACCCGGCTCAGCGACTGCGAGGCGTGCGAGACCTGCGAGCGCGCCCGGTACCACCTCGCGGCGGGCGACGACGAGCGGGCGCTGACCACCTGGGAGCCCGTGCTGGCCGGGAAGGAGTCCTGCCAGGAGGAGCCCGCCCGCTCCGTGTCGTACGCGCTGCTGCCCCTGCTGCGCACCGGCCGCACCGACCGGGCCCGCGAGCTGCACCTGGCCGGCTACCGCGGCTGCCGCCGCAACCCCGCGATGGCTGGGGAGGTCGGCCGGCACCTGGAGTTCTGCGCGCTGACCGGCAACGAGGCACGCGGCCTGGAACTGCTCGCCGAGAACCGGAACCTGTTCGACGAGGTCGACTCGCCGCTGGACCTGCTCGACCTCCTCACCGGCGTGGAGGTCCTCCTCCAGCGCGTCGAGTCCCTCGGCCGCGGCGACCTGCCCGCCGCCGGATACGCGGGCCGCACCTGGACGGTGGCCGGACTGCGCGCCGAGGTGCGCGGCCGCGCCGACGACCTCGCCGCCCGCTTCGACGCCCGCAACGGAACCACGGCCCACACCGACCAGCGCCGGGCCCGCCTCGACCGCTCCCCCCTGCTGGACGCGCTGGAACTGACCCTGCGCACCCGTGGCCTCGACGAGATGGCCCCGGCCGCCGCGCCCGCCGCCCCCACGACCGCCGCCGTTCCCGAGTCGCTACCCGAACTCATCGTGCGCGCACGGGAGCTGGACGAGCAGGGGCATCCGGACGCGACCGCTTGCTGGGCACGGCTGCGCACGCTCGTCGACGCCTCCGACTACGCCCACCCCGACGACCCGGCCGTGGGACCGCTCGCCCGGCTGCGCGCGGACCTGCTGGCCGACGAGGCGGTCCAGGTCGGCAAGAGGGACGAGTTCGAGGCGGCCGTCGCCCTGTACGAGGAGGCCGCCCGTCTGTACGACGAGGCCGGAGCGCCGGCTCAGGCGGCGCTCGCCCGCGCCTGCGCGGTGCTCCCCGCGGCGGAGATCCCCGGGGAGCGTGCCGACGGAGACGAGGCGAAGGCCGCCGCGCTGACCGCCGCCCACGCGGCCCTGGTCCGGCTGCACGAGGAGACGCCCGGCCTCGCCCCGTACCAGGAGGCCCGTCTGCTGCGGCTGCGGGCGACCGCGCTCGGCCTGCGGCTGCAGACGTCGCGGAAGACGGAGCACGCCGCGCCGGTCCTCGCCGAGGTGGACCTGCTGCTCGACTTCGCCCGCCGGCACGACATCGCCGGGCAGGTCTCCGGCGCCCTCCTGCTGCGGGCCAGCACGTACGCGCTCTCCGGCGATCTGCCCGCCGCTCTCACCGAGACCGACGCCCTCCTCGACCGGCTGAAGGCGCAGGGTCCCGCCTGGCACCTGCCCCGCACGCTCGGCCTGCGCGGCCGGCTCCGGCTCGGTCTGCGGGACGCGCAGGCCGCGCACGCGGACCTGACCGAGAGCCTGCGCCTGGCCGCCGACTGGCCGCTCGACGGGGTCGACACCGCCCGCCTCCAGCGTGACCTGGCCCAGGCCTGCATGCATCTGGGCCGCCCCGACGAGGCACTGCGGCACCTGACGCGCTCCGCGGAGCTGGACCTGCGCCACGCCAGCCGGACGGACGCGTTCTGCACCTACAGCAACGCGGCCGAGCTCAGCCTCGACCTGGGCCGCGTCGAGGACTGCATCGCCCTGCTCGACTCCCTCCTGGCCGAACCGGACGTCGCCGCCGGACAGCTGGACGACCGGCTCGTCGCCCAGCTGCGGCTGATCCGTGCCCGCGCGCTGCACGCGGGCGAGGATCTCAAGGCCGCCACGGCGGAGTTCGCGGCCCTCGCTGCCGAGTCGGCCGACTGGGACGACGACCCCGGGAGCCATGCCATGATCGCCGCGGAGACCGCCGTACTCCTCGCGGAGTCCGGCGAGTTCGGCCGGGCGCGCGAGGCCGCGGACCAGGCCCTCGCCGCTCACGCCAAGGCCCCGCGCTACGAGCAGCTCAGCAACTGCCTGCGCGAACTGGCGCGCCTGAAGGCGCAGCAGCAGGGTTTTGAGGGCCTGGCCGGCGCCCTCGCCTTCCTCGCCGACGCGGGCCGGGTCGCCGAGGAGGCCCGCGCCGCGGGGTACGAGGCCCGCGGCCGCTCGCTGGACAGCGCCCTGGCCTACGAGCACGGGCGGGTCAACGCCTTCGCCGGTGAGTACGAGACCGCCGTGGCCGCTCTGGACGAGGCCCTCACCCTGCTCGGCGGTCCGGAACCCGATGCGGAGCACGCCGGCGAGTGGGCCGAGTGCGTCCGTCTCGCCGCCGTCGTGGAGGGCATCTACCTGGAACGCCCCGCCCCCGCCCTCACCCGCCTCGACGTGGCGGTCGCGCGCCTCACCGCCCAGGGCCACACCGAGGAGACCGAGCCGCTGACCGAACTGGCGTCCCGGCTGCGCGACGAGGGCTGATCCGGCGGTCCGGTGCCGGGGGAGGTTGGTACGGCGGTCCGGTGCGGGGGCGGGGGCTGACAGGGCGGGCCCGGTGCCGGGGCGACAGCACGCTCCGGCGCCGGAGCGCACCGCCGTCCCGCGCCGGGCCGTACTGCCGTCCCGCGCCGGGCCGTACTGCCGTCCCGCGCCGTAGCGCACTGCCGTCCCGTACCGCCTCCCGCCAGGGCCGTACTGCCGTCCCGCGCCGGAGCGCACCGCTGTCCCGGGCCGGACCGTACCGCCGCCCCGGCAACGGCCCGGCGGCCGGCCCGGTCAGTCGCGGCGCGCGGACTTCTCCAGCCGCTCGACCAGTTCGGCGGCCATGGCCTTGATGGTCTCCAGCCCCTCGCGCCCCCACGGCTGCGGGTCCTGGTCGACCACGCAGACCGTGCCCAGCACCACGCCGGTGCTGTCGATCAGCGGCGCCCCCAGGTAGGAGTGGATGCCGATCGCGTCGACCACCGGGTTGCCGGCGAACCGCGGGAAGTCCCTGACGTCCTCCAGTACCAGCGCCCGGCGCCGCTTGACCACGTGCGGGCAGATGCCCATGTCGATGTCGCGGGGCATGACGCGGCCTGGCACGGGCTCCTCCAGCAGCGGCGGCCCCACGTGCACCGTGGCGTCCTGCGCGGCGCTGTACAACCCGGCGAAGTACTGCCGGTCGGCGTCGAGGAAGAAGTTGACCCCGGCGTAGCAGCCCCCGGTGCGGTGCGCCAGCTCCCGTGCGAAAGCGTCGAGTTCCGCATCCGGACGGGCCTCGATGCCCAGCTCGCGCAGCCGCTCGGACCGGGCGCGCACCTCCGGGTCGTCCGGGGGGAGGAGCAGATGGCGCAGGGCGATCCCGGCCTCAGGCCCGGAGGAGGGGTTGGTCGGCGTCGCTGCCATGGCAACTCCTTGTCGTGATCAGATGCTGAACCAGTTCGAGCAGCACGGCTGTGCCCGACCTCTGAAGGCGGGCGTCGCACAGCACCACCGGCACCTCCTGACGGAGGTCGAGCGCGCCGCGCACCTCCTCCCCGCGATAGCGGTGGGCCCCGTCGAACTCGTTGACGGCGACGACGAACGGGATGCCGCGCCGCTCGAAGAAGTCCACCGCCGCGAAGGAGTGCTCCAGCCGGCGGGTGTCGGCGAGAACCACCGCGCCGAGTGCTCCCTCGGAGAGCTCCTCCCACAGGAACCAGAAGCGCTCCTGGCCGGGCGTGCCGAACAAGTACAGGACATGCGCCGGATCGAGCGTGATCCGGCCGAAGTCCAGGGCCACCGTGGTGGTGGCCTTGCTCTCCACTCCGTCCAGCCGGTCCGTGGCCGCGCCGACGGCGGTCAGCATCTCCTCGGTGCTCAGCGGCTCGATCTCGCTGAGCGCGTTCACGAAGGTGGTCTTTCCCACGCCGAACCCGCCGGCGACCAGCACCTTGATCCCCATCGGCAGAGGGCCGTCGGGCAGCGGGTCACAGTCGTTTGAGGAGGCCATCGCGCACCGCTTCCAGGAGGTCTCGATCGGGTCGTGCGGGCCGGCCCGGGGGCTGCGGCGGCGCGTCACCCGCGACGACCGCGCCTCCCTCGGCGAGATCGGACAGCAGCACCTTGGCCACGGCGGCGGGCACCTGCATCCGGGCCGCGACCTCGGCCACGCTCACGGGCCGCGCGCACAGCTCCAGCACCCGCGCGTGCTCCAGGCCGAAGGCGCCCTGCGTCGGGGCGCCGGTGGCCCGCACCATGGTCACCAGCGTGAAGGGCGACGTGGCCCTGGTCCGGCCCTCGCTCAGGGTGTAGGGACGGACCAGCCGCCCGGCCGCCTCGTCGATCAGTGGTCCGTCCGGGAGGACCGGCGCCATCGGTCACCCCGCCGATCGCCGGGGCGCTGTGGCCAGATGCGGGCGCACGCTCTTCACCATCATCCCCATCTCGTAGCCCAGCACCGCCGCGTCCGCCTCGCGTCCGGCCAGCACCGCCAGCACCGCGCCGTGCCCGGCCGAGGAGACGAACAGCAGCGAGGTGCTGAGCTCGGTCACGATCTGCCGCACGTCACCGCCGTCGTCGAAGTGCCGGCCCGCGCTGCGCGCCAGCGAGTACAGCCCGCTGGCGAGCGCGGCCAGTTGGTCCGCGGCGTCCTTCTCCAGCCCCTCCGCGGCCTTCACCAGCCCGTCCGAGGACAGCAACAAGGCGCTCCGGGTGTGCGGCACCCGGTTCACCAGACCCGTCAACAGCCAGGAAAGGTCTTCGCTCGCCACGATCGTGTACTCCTGTTCGGCAGAAGGAAACGGTTGCTGGACGGGGGCCCGGCCGCCGGGGCGGCCTCGGCGGTCAGGGCGTCTCCGCTTCCTCGGCCCTGCGCAGCCCGGTCTGGAACGCCGCCATCAGGCCCGGGTCGTGGTCGACGTCCTCCGCAGCACCGGCGTCGCGCACGGGGCGCGGGGCTTCGGCGTCCTGTTCCTGACGCCGGCGCTGAGGCAGCCGCGGACGCTCGTCCACGCCGTCGGAGGACAGCGGGGCGGGCTCGGGTCCGGAGTCGGACACGGGCGGATCAGTGACGGCGTTCGTCGTCGTCCCGGGGTCCGCCGCCACGGACTCCGCCGGGTCCTGCGGCACCGCGTCCGGGGTGGGGACCTGGTGCTGTGCGGGCGCGGGGGCCGCCGGCTCCGGGCCGAGCAGCGCGCTGGGCAGCACCATGACGGCCTGGGTGCCGCCGTAGACGTTGCTCAGCAACTGCACGGCGATGTCGTGCCGCTGAGCCAGGACGGAGACCACGTACAGGCCGATCCGGCCGTCCTGCAGCAGCTCGCCGAGGGCGACCTTGTCGGGTGCGCCCAAAACGGTGTTCATCTGGTTGCGTTCGGCCGGGGACATGCCCAGGCCCCGGTCCTCGACCTCGATCGCCACTCCGGCGGCGACGCGCTCCACCCGCACGTGCACGGTGGTCTGGGGCGGGGAGAAGACCGTCGCGTTCTCCAGGAGTTCGGCCAGCAGATGGACGACGTCGACGACGGCGTGGCCGCTGACCGTGCCGTCGATGGGCGGCACCAGCTTGACCCGGGCGTACTGGTCGATCTCGGCCACCGCGGAACGCAGCACATCGGTGATGCCGACGGGGCGGGTCCACTGGCGGTGGGTGTTCGCGCCGCCGAGCACGGCCAGGTTCTCGGCGTAGCGGCGGATCCGGGTGGACAGATGGTCCACCCGGAACAGTCCCTTGAGCAGGTCGGGGTCCTCGACCTCGTTCTCCAGGCTGTCCAGCAGGCCGATCTCGCGGTGCACCAGGGACTCCAGGCGACGTGCCAGGTTGGCGAAGACCTCGAACTGCTCCAGCCGGGCGCCGTGTTCCGCACCGACCGCGCCGGCGGCGGTCTCCAGCAGGGCCGCCTCGGCCCCGTGCCGGGCCGCGGCGATCTCGTATCCGAGGCGGGAGAGTTCGTCGGGGCCGGTCTGCGGCGGCAGTCCCGGCCGGCGCCGTACCGGCAGCTCACCTGCCTGCAACCGGCGGCACAGGGCCTCGAGTTCGGCCCTGCCCTCGGCCGCGGTGCGGGTCAGCTCGGCCAGCTCCGCACGGTTGCGGTCGGCCGCGCGGGCCAGCTCCGACCAGTGCTCGCCGATCACTCGTGACTCCGCCGATGCCCGCACCCCCGCGATGCCGGCGGCCACGGCGGCGAGAAGGGCCAGGCTCCCGCACACCACGGTCAGGTCCGCCCGGTCCAGGCGGCCGTCCCGGACCAGCACGGCGGCCACCGCGCCCGCCACGGCGACCACGCTCGGCGGCAGCACGGACGACAGCGTCAGACGCCGCCTCAGCGCCCCGGCTCGCGACTGCGCGGTCGCGCGGGAGGCCGTCGGCGGCACCGACCGGTCGCCCGGCGGCATGGAAGGATCAGGCATGACAGTCCCCGTGCTGTGGCGGTGATCGGGCCGGACGCGCACGTTACCGCGCACCAGGACTCCGGTGTCACCCTTCGGAGTGACGGAAATAGAACCGTTGTCCTTTGTGTCGAACCACAGTTCCCCGAGACGTGTGAGCGGTCGAGGCGGCGCGCGAACTCGCCGCCTCCGGCACGGGCAACCTCGGCATCGTGACGGGCACGGTCCCGTCCGACGACCGGCGACACCGCCGAAGGAACGCGGGAGGCGGTCCCGGACCACGTGGCGCACGCCGGGGCCGCCCCGACCCGGCACCGGATCGCGGACCGGGACCACCGGCAACCCGTCGAGCCTTACGGCTGGTTGGTGGCGGCTTCCGGCCAGCTGTCGGGAGTCCGCCACCTTCATCATCTTGTGCCGGCATTCCCGCATTGAAAGATTCCCCGCAGCGTGGGCGCTGATCGGGGGCAGTGCTGCTACCGCGCTTCCCCGAACCAACTCGCTGCTCACCAGCAGGAAGTGGAGTGCCCATGAAACGGCGGAGACGAGCGCTCGCTCGCGGCGTCGCCACGATCGCCAGTGCGGTCGTGCTGCTCGGCACACCCGTGGAGTACGCGGCGGCCACCGGAGCACGGACCCCGGCGGCCGGATCCCGCCCCGGCCCCGCGTCCGCGCCGACCACCACGCCCGGATCCTCGGCGCTCGGCCCGTGGCGCTCGTTCCTGAAGCCCACCCCCGCGCGGTCGGCGAAGAGCGGCCCGCACCAGGTCCTGGTGGTCCTCGGCCCGGCCACCGAGGTGACGGGCGCGTCACTGAGCAAGCAGCCCCGTCTGCAGGCGCGTACCGCACTGACCTCGGACGCCGCGGTCAACACCGCGCTCCGCCGGGTGCACGCGGTCTCCATGCGGCCGCTCGTACCGGGGCTCCCGGCCGCCCAGGCGCGGCAGTTGCGCTCGGCCGCCCGTCAGAAGCTGGGCTCCGGGGCGATTGACCTGTCCAGGGTCCAGGTCGTCCGGCTCGCCGGCGGCGACGCCACGGCCGCCGCCCGGAGGCTGGCCGCCACGGCCGGTGTCGTCTACGCCGAGCCCGACGCGACCGTCTCACCCATGAACACCGGCTCCGTGCCGCTGCCCACCCCGTCAGGCACCGAGGGGGAGAAGGCGAAACGGCAGGACGGCGCGCCGACCGGAGCCGACGGAGTGCCCGGCAACGCGGCCCTGGCCACCTCGGCGCAGAGCTTCCTCAACGCCGGCGGCGTCGACGCGACGGGCGCCTACAGCCTGCTGAAGAAGAAGTTCGGCCAGCTGCCCGGCACCGGGGAGACCATCACCAACGTCTCGATCGGCGACCTCACCGACGCGTCGACACCGAACCTGCCGCAGACGGGGCCGACGACCGTCCTCCACGACGGCCGGCGGTACCTGGACATCCCCACGATGCCGCTGATCCCCACCTACACCGCCGACGAGACCGGCGCACTCGACCCGTCCGGCTCGACCCAGGGTCAGGACGACGCGCTGGGCGAGGTGTTGCTGGACTTCTCCGTGATGGCGCCGCTTCCGCACGAGCTGCAGCGCCCGGGCATGCAGGGCAGCGGGGACTCCGACCTGCTGGGCATCGCCCCGGGCGCGAAGTACCGGCTCGTCGTCCCGCAGCAGCCGACGTTCAGCCAGATCGCCGTGGCCCTGCTGGCCGCGGCCCGGCAGCAGCCCCGACCCGACGTGATCACCGCCAGCCTCGGTTACGGCACCGACGAGTGGGGCCTGCCCGGCCGCTACCTGGAGGACGACCCCGTCCAGCAGGCCGTCATCGCGTCGATCGTGCAGCAGTACGGCATCACCGTGGTCGTCTCGTCCAACGACGGCACCCGGCTGTACACCAACGCGGCCGTCGGACCGGACGGCGGCAGCACCCCGACCGACGTGACGCGCAGGGCCGCCGACGCCACCCGCATCGACGACGACCAGCTGTCCACCACGCCCAGCGAGGTCCTGGACTCCGGCGCGATCGCCGCCGGCGGCACCACGACCGACGACACGCTGTCCGTCCCGCCGCAGAACGGCGGGGCCGCCTCGGCCACCGGGACCTGGGCGACCACCAGGTACAACGGGTCGGGGATCTTCTCCTCGGGATTCGGCACGCGCGTGGACGTCTCGGCGCCCAGCGACGGCATCCCCGCCTTCGAGCACCAGGGCCAGACCGCGCAGTCGGTGGCGGAGGTCCTCGACGGCGGCACCTCGGCGTCCGCGCCCGAGATCGCGGCCGCCGCCGCGGTCGTACTGCAGACCTCCCGGCTGACCGGGCAGCACCCCTCGCCCCAGGACGTCCGCGCGCTGCTGGAGCGCACCGGCCGGGCGGTGCCCACCGCGCCGCAGATCGACCGGCCCCTGCACGTGGGCCCGCAGCTCGACGTCACCGCCGCCGTGCAGGCCGTCCTGGCCGAGGCGCACGGCAGCGGTGCCGCCGAGGGCACGCCCCACATCGTCCGGCTCTCGGTGGCGCACCGTCAGACCATCGGCGGGCTCGGCGGCTCCTACCTGGAGTCCACCGACCCCGGACGGATCGACCTGACCGGACCGGGCACGGGCGCCGGCGCCACCGGGGAGGGCCTGGTGGGACCGGTGACCGTCGGAGCCGACGTGACCGGCCTGCCCGGCAGGCAGGGCGTGAGCTACGCCCTGCGCATCGGCAGCCACGCGTTCACCTCGGACGTGCCGGCCATCCGGCTGACACCCCGGCAGATGCTGGCCGCGGCCGGACTGCCGGTCGTCTCCACGGCGGACCGTCAGGTCCCGCTCACCTTCGAGGTGCGCCGCGGCCACCAGGTGCTGGCCTCCGCCGCGCGCACGCTGACCTTCGGCCCCACCGACGGCGGCTACGCCGAGGCGCTCGCCCCCGTGGTCCAGCCCGTCGTCGCGGCCGGGCACTCGGTGCGGGTGAGTTACGACCTCACCGGGGTCCGCTTCGTCGACTCGCCCCAGCTGGTCGTGTCGGGAGTCGGCCACTGGAACCCCGCCGCGGCGCCCATCTTCTCCGCCTCCTACAGCACACCGCTGACGGACCTGCACGGCACGGTCACCGTCCCGGCCGACGCGTTCTCCGCCGGCGGCGGCGTCTACGGGATCGGCATCCTGCAGAACCCCACGGGCGGTCTCAAGGGCGCACCCCTGTACGGGGAGTTCGCCTCCATACGGGTCGACGGCGACACCCCCGCCCAACGCCCGCCGGCCCCCACCCTGGCCGCGGGAACGGCCGCACCGCTCGGCCACCTGCTGGAGATCGGCCGGGCCGCACCGCGGTTCTCGGTGCACTACGACGTCTCCCGGGTCAAGGGCGCGACCGGCACGCTGCTGGAGTTCTCCGCGCCCGGACCCACCATGTACAACTCGTACAACCTGGTCAGCAACCAGAACGGCACCACCCCCGACCACGACGGGGTGGACAGCCCCGCCACGCTGGACCGCTCGCTGAAGGGCACGCACGGCACCGTGCACCTTGACGCCCGAGCGCTCAAGCTGCCCTCGTCGATCGCCTACGACCTGCGGGTGTTCGCCGTCGACGGGCACGGCCGGACACTCGGGCAGGCCTCACCGACGTCGCTGCTGGCCTACGACGACGGACCGGCGCCCAACGGCAGCAACCTGACCGACTTCGCGATCGTCCCGGGCGGCACGTCCGTCGCGGCGGTGGAGAGCCCCACCGGTACGGGCGCGGTGTACGACTACGACGCCGCCACCGGAACCTACGGGCGCAAGCTGGCGAGCGACCCCGCTCCCGGCTCGGTCTACGAGGTGTTCGGTGTCGACTCCGCCCACCACACGCTGGTCCTGCACAAGCAGACCACCATCGGCGAGCAGTGGCTGGAGACCTACGACACGGGCACCGGCGACGCGGTCGGCGGCCCCGTCCGCGTCGACGACCAGTACGTCGTGACGGGCGGCCGGGTGGACGCCAAGCGCCACCGAGCGGCGGTGCTCGCCTACCGTTCGAGCGACCACGCGGGCTTCGTCCTCCCCGTGGACACCGCGACCGGCGCAGGCGGCTCGCCGCTCCAGCTCGAACCCGGCGCGGACGGCCCGACCCCGTACGGGCTGCTGGAGGTGGACGAGTCGACCGGTGTGTTCTCGGCGCAGAAGACGGGAAGTGCCGTCAACTGCCTGGCGGCGGTCGGGTCCGGCACCGTGGCGGAGGTCGACCTGGACCACGGAACGGTCACCCACACTCGGGCGGGGACCCCCTGTGCCGGGACCCTCGCCTCCGACCAGGCGGGCCACCTGTACGAGTCGTGGTACCACTCGTTCAGCGTCAACCTCCCGGGGAGCGGCTCCTTCGCCGAGCTGCCCGACGGGGACCCGGTGAATCTCGGAGCGCAGCAGGCGCCCATCGCGCTCGCCGTCGACGGGGAGCACCATCTCGGCCTGTTCGCCTTCCAGTTCCCGGACCTGAAGCCGACGGGCGGCTTCCAGCAGTACGGCTTCACCGACAACAACGCCACCGGGCGCGTCGTGGTCGTCGACCTGAGAACCGGCGCGACGGTGGGCACCGTGACCGGTGTCGAGTACCCGCTGTTCGGCGCGTGGAACGGCCGGCTCGAAACCCACCGGGAACGGGTCCTCCAGCTCGACCCGGCGACCCGGACCGGCTGGACGTACTCGGGCGACGGTCTCCAGATCCAGCAGTTCTCCTACTGATCCGGCGCACCGCCGCGCACCCCGTGTCCGCGGGCGCGATCGCGCCCGCGGACACGGGGTGTCGTGCGGCAAGGGCATCCCGCCGGACCATGCCCCGTCCACGGCAGGAAAGATGTCGAGGAACACGCGCGGCACCAGGACCGTGGTGCCGCCCGTCCGCCGGCCGGCGGACGGACGACACGAAGGCGGACGACGTCATGGCATTCCACGTGCTGGGGCTGGCGGAGGAGACCGAACGCGTCTACACCGTGCTGGTCCATCTGCCCAACGCCACCGCCTCGGAGCTCGCCGGCGCGGGCGAGCTGTCCGTAGCCGCCACCGCGCGGCAGCTGTCCGGTCTGGTCAAGCAGGGCCTGGCCACCCGCGCGACGGGCCGGCCGCCGCGGTTCACCGCGGTGGCCCCGGACGTCGCCGTCAACGCGCTGATCCGCCGCCGCGAGCAGCAGCTCGACGACGCCCGGTCGCAGGTGCACCGGCTGATGGAGGCCCACCGGGAGGCGTCCCGGATCAGCAGCCCGGACCTCGCGGTGGAACTCCTCACCGACCGCGCCGACATCAGCGCCGCGGTCCAGTACCTGACCACCCAGGCGCAGCACGAGATACGGGCCTTCGACCGGCCGCCCTACGTCGACCGGCCCGGCAGCGGTCTCGACGAGCAGATCAAGCGGCAACGCCGGGGCGTCGCCCACCGGGTGATCTACGACCGCGCCGCCGTCGCCTGGCCGGGCCGGCTCGCGGACGACATCCTGCCCAGCGCCAACGCCGGGGAACAGGCGCGCGTGCGCACCGAGTTGCCGCTCAAGCTGGTGATCTGCGACAGCCGGGTCGCGATCATTCCCTTCAGCTCCGCGCCGGTCGGCCAGTCGGCGGCCTACCTGGTGAAGCGCTCACCGATGCTGGTGGCCCTGGAGTCGCTCTTCGAGGCGGAGTGGGAGCGGGCCGTGCCGCTGCCCCTGCCCGGCCGCACCCCCGCTGCGCAGCCGGGCCTCGCCACCGCTGCGGGGGAACCCGACCAGGAGACCAAGTCCCTGCTGTCGCTGCTCGCGGCCGGGCTCACCGACGCGGCGATCGCCCGCGCCCAAGGCTGGAGCGAGCGCACCACCCAGCGCCGTATCCACCGCCTGATGAGTCAGCTCGGGGTGGAGACCCGCTTCCAGGCCGGGCTGATCGCCGCCCGACGCGGCTGGCTGTGAGGCAAAGCGCCCGGGTGGCGACGCCGCCCACGGGCGGCCTCGCGCACGCGGGGTACGACGCGGCCGACCGCGACCCGAGACCGGTGCAGCCGTCCCGGCGCAGCGTGCCGGTGCTGCCCGGCGCAGGCCGTCCGGGGCACGCGCGGTCGCACTGGCCGCCGGCGGCGCGCACCCTCACCCAGGCCGCCGGTGGCATGCACCCTCACCCAGGCCGCCGGTGGCGCGCGCCGCCGAAAATGACGTGCTTGCCCGCGGAGCGATCTCGTACTGTCGTCACGTACCGCGCGCCGCGACACCACAGCGGCGCGCGTCGTGACACAGAGACCGAGAGGGGAGCCGGGCCGTGCGTGACCGTACCGCCGCCGTCGTTCCCCCCGCACGGTCCGAGGTGATCCTGGTGTCCTCGTCCGTCCGGTGCCCGCTGCGCGGCCGGCACCGGATGCCCGTGACGCCGCACTGACACCCCGCGGCCCGCCCGTCATCCGGCCGGTCGCCGCCGTACCGCCGTGTCTGCCGGCGCACGGGGAATCGCGCTGCCCTTTTCCCGCTCCGCAGAAAGGCCCCGGGCCGTGCGCACCCACGTCAACACCCTCGCCGCCGTCCGCAACCTCGGCATCCTCGCCCACGTCGACGCCGGCAAGACCACCGTCACCGAACGCATCCTGTATGCGACGGGCACCACCCACAAGCGGGGCGAGGTCCACGACGGCACCACCGTCACCGACTTCGACCCGCAGGAGCGCGACCGCGGCATCACCATCTTCGCCGCCGCGGTGAGCTGCGTCTGGGACGGGCACCGCATCAACCTCATCGACACGCCCGGGCACGTCGACTTCGCCGACGAGGTCGAGCGCTCGCTGCGCGTCCTGGACGGCGCCGTCGCCGTGTTCGACGCCGTCGCCGGGGTCGAGCCGCAGAGCGAGTCGGTGTGGCGCCAGGCCGACCGGCACGGCGTACCCAGGATCGCCTTCGTCAACAAGCTGGACCGTGCGGGCGCCGACCTGGACCGGGCCGTCGACTCGATCCGGGAGCGCCTGCACCCCGCACCGCTCGTCGTCCAGATGCCGATCGGCGCCGAGGAGGGCTTCACCGGCGTGGTGGACCTGGTCCGCATGCGCTCCCTGGTCTGGGCCGACGGCGAGGGTACGGCCATGGAGGGGCCCGTGCCCGAGGCGCTGACGGACGAGGCGGCGCGCCGGCGCCGGGCGCTGGAGGAGGCGGTGGCCGAGCTGCACCCGGCCGCACTGGAGGAGTTCTGCGACCGGGAGACGCTCTCGGCCGCCACCCTCACCGCGACCCTGCGCGACCTCACCCGCAGCGGTGACGGCGTGGTCGTGCTGTGCGGCTCCGCCTACCGCAACCGCGGCATCGAACCGCTGCTGGACGCGGTCGTGGCCTACCTGCCCTCGCCGCTGGACGTCCCCGCCGTGCGCGGCGTCCACGACGGCGCCGAGCAGCGGCGGGCCGCCGATCCCCAGGCGCCGTTCGCGGGGCTGGTGTTCAAGGTGAACGCCGGCGCCACCGGGCGCCTGACCTACGTGCGCGTCTACTCGGGCACGATCGAGAAGGGAGACACCATGTGGGATCCGGGCACCGGGCGCACCGAGCGCATCGCGCGGATCCTGCGCGTCATGGCGGACCGGCACGTCCAGCTGGAGCGGGCGGTCGGCGGTGACATCGTCGCGCTCGCCGGGGTGAAGTCGGCGCGGACCGGCTCCACCCTGTGCGACCGCGGCGCCCCGCTGCTGCTGGAGCCGCCCGTGGCCGCCGAGCCCGTGGTGTCCGTGGCCGTCGAGGCGCGGCGCGCCACGGACACCGGCCGGCTCGGGACGGCGCTGACCCGGCTCGCGGAGGAGGATCCGTCGCTGGTCGTACGCACCGACGCCGAGACCGGGCAGACCGTGCTGTCCGGGATGGGCGAACTGCACCTGGAGGTCGCGGTGGAGAAGATCCGCCGCGAGGGCGGCCCGGAGATCGCCGTCGGCCGCCCGCGGGTCGCGTACCGCGAGACGGTGGTCGACGGGGTGCGCGGGTTCGTCTTCCGCCACGTCAAACAGGACGGCGGGGCGGGGCAGTTCGCGCACGTCGTCCTCGACGTGGAGCCGCTCGGCGCCGAACCGGGAGCCACCGGCTTCGCGTTCGCCTCGGCCGTGGTCGGCGGCCGGGTGCCGCAGGAGTACGTGCGCGCGGTGGAGGCCGGGTGCCGGGACGCCCTCGCCGACGGGCCGCTCGCCGGGCACCCGGTGACCGGCCTGCGGGTCACCCTCACCGACGGCTCCACCCACGTGAAGGACTCCTCCGACACGGCCTTCCGCACCGCGGGCCGGCTCGGGCTGCGCGCGGCCCTGCGGGCCTGCACGCTCGCCCAGCTGGAGCCGGTCGCCGAGGTCACCGTCACGGTCCCCGAGGACGCGCTCGGCACGGTCCTCGGCGACCTCGCCGCCCGCCGGGGCCGGGTCACCGCCTCCGGGACGCGCGGCGGCGTGGCGACGCTGACGGCGATGGTGCCGTTGGCCGAGCTGTTCGGCTATGCCACGCGGTTGCGCGGCCGCACCCAGGGCCGGGGCACCTTCACGTCCCGTCCGGTCGGCTATGCCCCGGCTTCCCGGCCGGCGGTGGTCGGGTAGCGGCTGGTCGCCTTCCCAGCGCGGGCGGGTCGTCGGCTCCGGCTCGGCGGCCGTGCCGTGGGCGGAGTTGTTCGGCTCTGCCGGCGGGGTGGGCGGCCGTGCCCGGGGCCGGGGCGTCCTCACCACCCGGCCCGCCGGGTGGGCACCGGCATTCCAGCCGGCGGCGGTCACGGTAGTGCCCGGCCGCCGTCCGGCGTGCGGAACCGGCATCTTCCGGTTCCGCGCGTCGGCGGTGCGTGAGGAGTACGACACCCCGGTCGACGGTGTCGCAACGGCGCCCGACATCGGCGCGCCCGAGGGTGCCGCGGCGCACGGAGCGCGTGCGTGGGCGTCAGCGGCCCGGAGGGCGTCCGCGTCAGTCTCCCGGCGCTTGCGTGGTGCGACGGCGTCGGGCCAACCGCCCCTCCAGAGCCGTTCGCCACGCCGGTGAGGGTGACGGCCGGGACGTGGGGCGCGGGCGGTGGCCGCCGGCGGTGAGGAAGGCGGCCAGGGGGAGGGCGGCCGCGCCGACGGTGACCGCGTCGGGCCCGAGCCGGCCCAGTTCGATCCCCACCCGGCCCGCCGGGTGCCGCAGCGCGCGGGCGAGGGCGTGCTCGCGCACCTGGTCCAGGAAGGCGGAGCCGAGCCGGAGGCCGGCCCAGCCGCCGACAAGGACGCGCTCCGGCTGGAACAGGTTGATCAGGTCCGACAGGCCCGCGCCGAGGTACTCGGCGGTCTCGGCGAGCACGGCCGCGGCCACCGGGTCCGGCTCCCGGCCGCCGTCGGAGCGGGCCGCGGCCAGCAGTTCTCCCAGGGCCGCCTCCTCGCCGGCCCCGGCCGACGGCCGCCCGCCCGCCTCCCGCCAGCGCGCCACGAGCGCCTCCGCGCCCGCGTACGCCTCCAGGCAGCCCCGTGCCCCGCACCGGCACCGGCGTCCGGCGACCCGTACCGTCAGGTGCCCCCACTCCACCGCCCGGCCCTGCGCC
The DNA here is from genome assembly GCF_047340315.1 of Streptomyces sp. AF1A. NCBI lineage: Bacteria > Bacillati > Actinomycetota > Actinomycetes > Kitasatosporales > Streptomycetaceae > Streptomyces > Streptomyces sp. AF1A. Next base: position 98,635 of record NZ_JBLEBI010000001.1, on the reverse strand, counting down.
GCCTCCTCGGTGACCACGCAGGCGCCGACCCCCGAGCCGAACAGCACCACCACGGCGTTGCGCGCCCCGCGCCCCGCGCCGAACCACATCTCCGCCTGCCCCAGCGCCTTGGCGCCGTTGTCGATGAAGTACGGCACGTCCAAAGGGAGTTGACCCGTGCGGCGCAGCAACCGCTCCAGCGGCACGGCGTCCCAGCCGATCGTCTGACCGTGGACGACGGCACCGGCGAGCCCGGCGTCCTCGATGATGCCGGGCGCCCCGATGCCGACGCCGAGCAGCGCGTCCGGGGCGAGGCCCGCCGTACGCAGCACCGCGCCGACGCCGTCCGCCACATGGCCGACGACGGCGTCGACGTCGTACCCGCGCGGCCCCAACGGCCGTTCGACGCGGCCGAGTTCGGTGAACCCGAGGTCGAGCAGCTCCACCCGCACCCGTGTCTCGCCGATGTCGACGCCGACCAGGTACCCGGCGTCCTGGCGCACCCGCAGCAGCCGGCTGGGCCGACCCGAGTCCGAGCCGACACTGCCCGCCTCCTCGACCAGGCCCTCGGCCAGCAGTTCGCCCACCACGTTGCTGACGGAACCTGAACTCAGCCCGGCCGCCGGGACCAGTGCGTTCCGGCTCATCGGCCCGTCGAAATACAACCGTTGCAGAACGGCGCTCCGGCTCTCCCGCCGCAGGTCACGCACCGTACGCCCGCCGAACTCCGCCACCCGGCCTCCCTGGTTGCCGCCGCATTTCGGCCCGTCCGGCCGGATACCTGTGCCGTATCCCTTGACGAGCGTTTCTCTTGAGGTTTAACTCACGTCCTAAATTAAGCCATGAGGGCGTTCGAAAGGGGAACCGGGTCCCGGCCCCCCGGAACGGCCTCGGGGTTCTCGACTCCCGGAAAGGGACACCAGGAGCCATGCGCAGCATCCGAGCCGCCGCCACAGGCGCCGTCACCCTGTCTCTCGTCCTCGCGGCAACGGCCTGTGGAGGCGGTTCGTCCAGCGGCGGCGGGTCCAACGACTCCCCGAAGACGCTGACGTACTGGGCCTCCAACCAGGGCGCCAGCATCGCGGTGGACAAGAAGGTCCTCCAGCCCGAGCTCGACAAGTTCCAGAAGCAGTACGGAATCAAGGTGAAGCTGGAGGTCGTGCCCTGGTCGGACCTGCTCAACCGGATCCTGACCGCCACCACCTCCGGCCAGGGCCCGGACGTGCTGAACATCGGCAACACCTGGAGCGCCTCGCTGCAGGCCACCGGCGCGCTGCTCCCCTGGGACGCGAAGAACTTCGGGAAGATCGGCGGCAAGGACCGCTTCGTCGACTCCGCCCTCGGCTCGACCGGCGCGCAGGGCAAGGACCCGGCCGCCGTGCCGCTGTACTCGATGGCGTACGCCCTCTACTACAACAAGAAGATCTTCGCCGAAGCCGGGATCGCCAAGCCGCCCGCCACCTGGGACGAGCTGATCGCCGACGGCAAGAAGATCCAGGCCAAGGGCAAGTCCCCGCTCGGCGCCGAGGGCGCGAACCTGTCGGAGAACATCCACCACGTCTTCGTCTTCGCCAAGCAGCACGGCGCCGACTTCTTCACCGCCGACGGCAAGCCCGACTTCACCAACCCCAAGGTGGTCGACGCGGTCAAGCAGTACGTCGACCTCATGGCCAAGGACAAGGTCATCCCGACTGGCGACGCCGAGTACGCGCAGAACCAGTCCGTCAGCGACTTCGCCAAGGGCAGGCAGGCCATGCTGCTGTGGCAGTCCGCCGCCGCCAACCTCAAGTCCCAGGGGATGAGCGCGGACTCCTACGGCATCGCCCCCGTGCCCGTGCAGTCCGGGACCCCCGGCACCGGCACCCAGGTCAACTCGATGGTCGCCGGCATCAACATCGCCGTCTTCAAGAACACCCACAACCTCGACGGCGCGACCAAGTTCGTGAAGTTCATGACCTCCGACGCCGAGCAGAAGATCCTCAACACGGCCTACAGCTCCATCCCGCCGGTCAAGGCCGCACAGGCGGACCCGACGTTCAACTCCGCGTCCAACGAGGTCCTGAAGAACACCCTCGCCACCAGCGCCGCCGCGCTGCCGCAGGTCGCGTCCGAGTCGCAGTTCGAGACGACGGTCGGCACGGCCGTGAAGAACCTGTTCGCCGACGCCGCCGCCGGCCGCGCCGTGACCACCGGCTCGGTCAAGGCCGCGCTGCAGAAGGCCCAGCAGCAGATGCCGGCGGCGTGACCGCGATGACCATGACCGCCCTCCAGGAACCGGCGGGCAGGACCCAACCCGGTGCGGCGGCGCGCGAACCCCGCCGCCGCACCGGGCGGTTGCGCCGCGCCTCCCTGCCCTACCTGCTGCTTCTGCCCGCCCTGCTGCTCGAACTCCTCGTCCACCTGGTGCCGATGGTCATCGGCATCGTGATGAGCTTCAAGGAACTCACCCAGTTCTACATCCGCGACTGGGGCAGCGCCCCCTGGTCCGGCCTCGGCAACTACAAGATGTCGGTGGACTTCGACGCCCCGGTCGGCCAGGCCCTGCTGCACTCCTTCTTCGTCACCGTGGGCTTCACCCTGCTTTCCGTCGGCCTGTGCTGGCTCATCGGCACCGCCGCCGCGGTCTACCTGCAGGAGAACTTCCGCGGCCGGGGCCTGCTGCGCGCCCTGTTCCTGGTCCCGTACGCGCTGCCCGTCTACACGGCCGTCATCACCTGGGCGTTCATGTTCCAGCACGACAACGGCCTGGTGAACCACGTGCTGCACGACCAGCTGCACCTCACCGGCAAGCCCTCCTTCTGGCTCATCGGCGACAACAGCTTCTACGCCCTGCTGACCGTGTCGGTGTGGAAGGGCTGGCCGTTCGCCTTCCTCATCGTGATGGCCGGACTCCAGAACATCCCACGGGAGCTGTACGAGGCGGCCGCCCTCGACGGCGCCGGCATGTGGCAGCAGATCCGCCGCATCACCCTGCCGTCGCTGCGCCCGGTCAACCAGGTGCTGGTCCTCGTCCTGTTCCTGTGGACGTTCAACGACTTCAACACCCCGTACGTGCTGTTCGGCAAGTCCGCCCCGGAGGCCGCCGACCTCATCTCGGTCCACATCTACCAGGCCTCCTTCGTCACCTGGAACTTCGGCACCGGCTCCGCCATGTCCGTCCTGCTGCTGCTCTTCCTGCTCGTCGTCACGGGCGTGTACCTGCTGCTCACCTCGCGCGGACGGAGGACCGCCGATGTCTAGCCCGCCCCTTGCCCCGCCGACGCGCAACTCGCCCATGGCGCCCCCGCGTTCGTTCCTCTGGTCGAGGCGGGTCTTCCTCACCCTGCTCACCGGCTTCGTGCTGATCCCGGTGTACGTGATGGTCTCCAGCTCGCTGAAGCCGCTCGCGGACGTGAGTGGGAAGTTCCGGTGGCTGCCCAGCGGGCTGACCATCCGGCCGTACATCGACATCTGGTCCACGGTCCCGCTCGCCCGGTACTTCGTGAACTCGCTGATCGTGGCCGGCGCCGCGACCGCCTGCTCGGTGGTGATCGCGGTGTTCGCCGCGTACGCCGTCAGCCGCTACGACTTCCGCGGCAAGCGGGTCTTCACGGTGACGGTCCTGTCGACGCAGATGTTCCCGGGCATCCTCTTCCTCCTGCCGCTCTTCCTCATCTACGTCAACATCGGCAACGCCACCGGCATCGCCCTGTTCGGCTCCCGCGGCGGCCTGATCATCACCTATCTCACCTTCTCCCTGCCGTTCTCGATCTGGATGCTGATCGGCTACTTCGACTCGGTGCCGCGCGACCTGGACGAGGCGGCGCTCGTGGACGGCTGCGGCCCGCTCGGCGCGCTGCTGCGGATCGTCGTACCGGCCGCGATCCCCGGCATCGTCGCGGTCGCCGTCTACGCCTTCATGACCGCGTGGGGAGAAGTGCTCTTCGCGTCCGTCATGACCAACGACACCACCCGCACCCTCGCCGTCGGCCTGCAGGGCTACTCCACCCTCAACGACGTCTACTGGAACCAGATCATGGCCGCCTCGCTGGTCGTCAGCGTGCCCGTGGTGGCCGGCTTCCTCCTGCTGCAGCGCTATCTCGTCGCGGGCCTGACGGCGGGCGCCGTCAAGTGACCCCAACCCCTGATCCCGAAGGGACTTCCGTGTCCGAACGCATCGACCTCGCCGCACTCCCGCACGACTTCCTGTGGGGCACGGCGACAGCGGCGTACCAGATCGAGGGGGCCGTCGCCGAGGACGGCCGTACGCCCTCGATCTGGGACACCTTCTCGCACACCCCCGGGAAGATCGCGAACGACGACAACGGCGACGTCGCCTGCGACCACTACCACCGCTGGCGCGAGGACATCGGCCTGATGCGCCGCCTGGGCACGAACGCCTACCGGCTCTCCGTGGCATGGCCCCGCGTGGTGCCCGGCGGGACGGGCCCGGTGAACCCCAAGGGACTCGCCTTCTACGACGAGTTGGTGGACGCCCTCCTGGAGGCCGGCATCACCCCGACCGTCACCCTCTACCACTGGGACCTCCCTCAGGTGCTCCAGGACCGCGGCGGCTGGCCGGAGCGGGACACCGCCTTCGCCTTCGCCGACTACGCCTCCGCGGTCGCCGCCCGCCTCGGCGACCGCGTCAAGCTCTGGGCGACGCTCAACGAGCCCTCCTGCTCCGCCTGGATCGGCCACTACGAGGGCACGATGGCCCCCGGCTGGACGGACCTCACCGCCGCCGTGCGCGCCTCCTGCCACCTCCTCCTCGGCCACGGCCTGGCCGCCCAGGCCGTCCGCGCCGCCGCCCCGGACGCCCAGGTCGGCATCGTCAACAACCTCTCCACCGTGCACCCGGCCACCGACCGCCCCGAGGACGCGGCGGCGGCCCGCCGGCACGACGGCCACGTCAACCGCTGGTGGCTCGACCCGGTCCACGGCCGCGGCTTCCCGGCCGACATGGTCGAGACCTACGGCGTCGAACTCCCACTGCTGGACGGCGACCTGGAGACGATCGCGACCCCGCTCGACTGGCTGGGCCTGAACTACTACTTCCCGGCGTACGTCGCCGACGACCCCGACGGCCCGGCGCCGTACGCCCGTTCCGTGCGCCGCGAGGGCGTCCCGCGCACCGGCATGGACTGGGAGATCGACGCGACCGGCATCGAGACCCTGCTCCTGCGGCTCACCGAGGAGTACGGCGCGCGCAAGATCTACGTCACCGAGAACGGCTCCGCCTTCCCCGACGTGGTCCGCCCCGACGGCAGCGTCGACGATCCCGAACGCCAGGACTACCTGGAGCGCCACCTCGCCGCCTGCGCCTCCGCCGTCCGCAAGGGCGCCCCGCTGGCCGGCTACTTCGCCTGGTCCCTGCTGGACAACTTCGAGTGGGCCTACGGCTACGACAAGCGCTTCGGCCTGGTCCACGTCGACTACCGCACCCAGGTGCGCACGATCAAGGGCAGCGGACGCCGGTACGCGGACATCGTCCGCGTGCACCGCGCCCAGGGACGCCGGGCCGCCTGAGCCGGGCCCGGACGGCCGGGGGTACGGGAGCGGGAGCCCGTGCCCCCGGCACGCACCGGCTCCGAGATTGCCGGACCCCGGCATGCCGGCCCGTTCGACCACTGCTGCACACATACCTGGTGACTGCACATCAGGTGGGCCACGCTGTCCTCATGCTTTCCATGAGCCATACCGTGGTGCTCGCACCGGTGCCTTACGCATGGTTCGTCGACGCCCTCGCCGTGGTCCGCTCCTTGGTCGAGGAGAGCCAGGCGAAGGGGCGGCGACTGATACTGCCGGACGGACAGGTGATCCCGGACGTCCGGCTCACCCGCGGACGGCACCTGCGGCCGGGAGCCGAATACCTGATCTCGGACGAGGACGAGCGCGAGGCCGCCGACAACGGGGGCGGACGCGAGGACGCGAAGGGCATGAGCAGCGGCGAGACGGCCACGATCCGGCTCGAGGAATGGGACCGCCGGCGCGCTGTCCGACTGGCGCTCGCCATCGCGGCGGACGACGGGAAGGTGGACCTGCACGCCGTCCTGCAGAGTCCCGACCACCCCCGCCTGGTCGAGGTCGGCGGCCGGTCGCGGTTCGACGGGGTGCCGCTGGGGTTGTCCCGGTTGAAGGGGCGGGTGCGACTGCAACTCGACGACTGGTGGGCCGCTGCGGACACCGAGGGCGCTGCGCACTCCGCTCCGGCCACGGCACGCGTCGACCACCGGTGGGCCCGGGCGGAGGCGCGCGCGGTACCGAGTCCGCACCGCGACGGCCACACCAGCGGCTGGGACGTGCGCGTCACCCTGTCCCTCCGCGGTCGCGGTCTCCTACGGCCCCTCGCGGCCGTCGCCCTCGGCGTGGCCGGCCGTTGGATACGCCGCTCCGTGGCCCGCACGCTGGACGACCTGGCCGAGACGTGGAACGCCACGGTGCCGGGCCTGGTGGCGATGGACAGGGAGGGCATGAGGGCCGCGCTGACGGATCGCCCGTCATGCGCTTGATCCGCGGATAGCGCTCGACCCGCCTGCGCGGCAACTGGTCACGTAGGGCCGCCAGTTATTGGTGCGGACCTATTGACCCTACCTACCGGCGATGATTCACTCCGTGGCTGAGAGCGCTCTCTCGCGGTTGGGGACCAGCCGCGGTCCCGTTCACCCACCAGGTTCAGGGAGAGCCGTGTCCGTGATTCCCTCTCGTCGTGCCCTGCTCCGCGGGGCGGCGGCCGCTGCCGCATCGGTGCCGCTGGCCGGCGCCACCGCAGGATCCGCCGTCGCGTCCCCCGCCGCCTCCGCGTCCGCATCCCCCGCCGGCCCGGGCGGCCACGGCGCCGTCGGCCACGGCACGGGCGGCCTGGGGCCGAACGTCCTGGTCTTCGACCCGTCGATGGGCGACGCGGCGATCCAGGCGCAGATCGACGCCGTGTTCGCCGTCCAGCAGTCCAACCAGTTCGGCGCCGAGCGGTACGCCCTGGCGTTCAAGCCGGGCACCTACAACGTAGAGATCAACGTCGGCTTCTACACCCACGTGCTCGGCCTCGGCGCCAGTCCTGAGGATGTCGTGATCAACGGTCATGTGACCGTCGACGCCCAGTGGTTCGACGGCAACGGCACCCAGGACTTCTGGCGGGCCGCCGAGAACCTGACCATCGTGCCGCCGGACGGCCTCGACCGCTGGGCCGTGGCCCAGGCCGGCCCGATGCGCCGGGTCCACGTCAAGGGCGACATGATCCTCATGCCGAGCCCGCCCGGCAACGGCTGGTCCAGCGGCGGCTTCCTGGCCGACAGCGTGGTGGACGGCCAGATCAACTCCGGCTCGCAGCAGCAGTGGCTGTCGCGCAACGACACCATCGGCAGCTGGACGGGCGCCAACTGGAACATGGTCTTCGTCGGCGTCCAGGGCGCACCCGCCACGTCCTTTCCGGCCCCGCCCTACACGACCGTCGACCGCACCCCGGTGATCCGGGAGAAGCCGTTCCTGACGGTGGACCGACGCGGGGCCTACCACGTCTTCGTGCCCGCGCTGCGCCGCAACACCACCGGCACGTCCTGGGAGGGCGGGCGGACCGCGGGCCACAGCATCCCGCTGTCCGAGTTCCATGTCGCACAGCCGGGCGACTCCGCCGCGAGCATCAACGCGGCCCTCGCGCGCGGCAAGCACCTCCTGCTCACCCCGGGCATCTACCCGCTGTCCGCGCCGCTGCGGATCCGCCGCCCGGGCACCGTCGCCCTCGGCCTCGGCCTGGCCACCCTCCAGGCGGTCAAGGGCAACTCGCTCATCGAGGTCGCCGACATCGGTGACGTCTCCGTGGCCGGCGTGATCCTGGAGGCCGCCTCGGCCCATTCCCCCGTGCTGCTGCGCGTGGGCGACGGCCACTCCCGCAGGAACCACGCGCACCAGCCCACGGCGCTCTTCGACATCTTCCCGCGCATCGGCGGCGCCGTCCCCGGCGGCACCGACGTCAGCATCCGGATCGACAGCAACGACGTGATCGTCGACCACGTCTGGGCCTGGCGCGCCGACCACGGCCTCGACGGCACGGTCGGCTGGTCGGTCAACCCGGCGGGCGTCGGCTTCCTCGTCAATGGCGACCGGGTCACCACCTACGGCCTGTTCGTCGAGCACCACCAGAACTACGAGGTGCTCTGGAACGGCAACCACGGCCGCACCTACTTCTTCCAGAACGAGCACCCGTACGACGTCCCGACCCAGTCGGCGTGGAGACACGGCAACACCAACGGCTTCGCCGCCTACAAGGTCGGCGACCATGTCACCGACCACCACGCGTGGGGCCTGGGCAGCTACGCCTTCTTCAACCTCAACGCCAACATCTACACCGACCGCGCCTACGAGATCCCCGACACCCCGGGCGTCGTCTTCACCTCACTGATGACCGTCTGCCTCAACGGCGCGGGCGGCGGCGGCATCCTGCACTGCATCAACAACACGGGCGACCCCGTCGAGAACGGCTTCGGAACGTACAACATGAGGTCGTACTCGAACGGGGTGGGGGTGGTCTGACCCCGCACCACGAGCACCCGTGCTCCGCGGCGCACGCCGCCACTCACACCGTCGTGCCGGATCCGCCTCCGCGGTGTCGGCGGACGGGTGCGGGGGTGTGCGTTGCGGCAGCCGGTGCCGTCGGATCATCTGGCGACACGCCTTCGGCTGCTCACCGGCACGGTCGCGGGGTCGGACTCGGTGCCCGGCCCCACCAGGACCGGCCCCCCGATGCGCCTCCGCGTTCCTTGCCGCACCCCGGCCCTGGTTCACTGTTCCACGGGGCTCCGAGGGCGAGCCGTATGGGCGCGCGGACAGCGGCTACCTGTCGCTGGGGTGCACGTAAGGAAGTGAACGTGGAGCAGTTCGCTGCGGGCAAGGTTCTGCGGGGCAGATATCGACTGGACCGGGTCCTGGGCAGAGGGGCGATGGGGCAGGTCTGGCAGGGGACGGACGTCTATCTGGAGCGGCCTGTCGCGGTGAAGACCGTCGCCGCGGACCTGCTGGCTCTTCCCGACTGGCGGCACACCGCTCTGGCGCGGTTCGAGAGGGAGGCCAAGGCCGCCGCTCGTCTGGACCACGCCAATGTCACGACCGTGTACGACGCGGCCGTCACCGAGGACGTCTGCTGTCTGGTGATGCAGCTCGTCGACGGTACGACCCTCGACAACGTCATCGACGGCGCCGACGCCGGGCTGCTGCCCGTGCCCGCCGCTGTCTCGGTGGCCGCGCAACTGTGCTCCGGGCTGTCCGCGGCCCATGCGGCCGGTCTCGTCCACCGCGACCTCAAGCCTCAGAACGTCATGGTCGGCATCACCGGCGTGGTGAAGATCCTCGACTTCGGTCTCGTGAAGGTCCTCTCGGACACCGACCCCAGGCTCACCATGACGGGTGAGACGCTCGGCAACCTCACCTATGCGTCGCCCGAACTCCTGGCCGGTGAGCAGCCGTTGGACGCTCGCAGCGACCTGTACGCGGTGGGTTGCCTGCTGCACCACATGCTCACCGGCCGCCCTCCGTTCCAGGGTGAGGGCCCGGCCGAACTGGTCACCCAGCACCTCACCGCGGCTGCGCCCCGGCTGGCCGACCGCGGTGTCGACGTCCCGGCCGCTCTTCAGGACCTGCTGCACGCACTGCTCGCAAAACGACCCGAGGGCCGTCCCAGCGGGGCTGCGGAGGTGTACGCGGCGCTGGCCCCGTACCTGCCGGACCCCGATCCGGCGCTCGCGACCCGCAGGGTGCCGCCGGAGGATCCCCGGCGGCCGTTCCTCGTGCCCCAGGGGCCGATCATGCCGCGGTAGCCCAAGCCGACCACGGCACGATCCCCTCGGCCCCTCATACCGCGACCGGCGGCCGGACCTTGATCAGTTCCTCCAGGAACGGGCTGGGCTCGCCGTGCCAGAAGACGTCCAGGCTGTCCCGGGCACGCGTGGCCGCCACGAAGAGCAGAGACCGGGCGCGCTGCATCTCCGCCCGGTAGCGCGCGGGGTCCGTGGTTCGCCGTTGCCGGACGTCCGCACGCGGCACCAGCCCGTCGGTCACCCCGGCGATGATCATGCGCTGGTATTCGAGGCCCTTGAACCGGAACATCGTGCCGATGTGGACGCCGCTGTCCCCGCGGGGTCCGTCCGGCCCGATCTCCAGGGCCCGGATGCCGTGCTGGGCCAGCGTGTTCGCGGCTTCGCTGGCCATTCGGTTGGTCGGCACGGCGATCGCGATCTGCTCGTGCGGCACGTCGCCCCAGGACTCGATCAGCGCCGCGATCGCCTCGCGTTCGTCCTCCCAGTCGTCGAGCCGGTGCAGGTCCGGGACGGCGCCGCTGAGCACGGACCGGTAACCGGCCAGCGTCTCCGTGCTGCCGTCGAGGTCGTCGTACGTCTCCTCGCCGAGCACGTTCAGCGCGGAGCGCAGGATCTGCCGAGTGGTGCGGTAGCTCAGCGACAGCTTCGAGGACCGTCCGCGGATGTTGATGCCGAGGCTGCCGAGGGTCACCTGGTTCTTGTAGATGCGCTGGTGGGTGTCACCGACCAGGAAGAGGTCGTTCCGGTCGGGCGCGGTCATCGCACGGAGCATCTTCCAGTGCGCGGGCCGCAGGTCCTGGGCCTCGTCCACCACGATGTGCCGGTATCGGTAGCGCAGCCAGCCGCCCGAACCGTCGGCCACATGGATGTTGTCGAGCCCGCCCGCTTCCTCGCGCTGACGGTCGATGGCCTGGATGCGGCGTGCACGTTCCGTCTCCAGTTGAGCCGCCCGCTCGGCGATCTGATCCCAGGTCTGGACCTCGAGCCGGTCCAGGCGCTGCGTGAACCGTTCCGCGAGCTGCCAGATCTCGGCGCGTTCCGACCGGCTGACCGTGCGTCCGCGTCCGGCGCGGCGGGCCCGGAAGTAGTCCGTGCGGGAGGTGACGGCCTGGCCGAGGATGACTTGCGTCCATTCGTCGTTCAGGAACTCGGCGTCCCAGCCGTCTTCGCCGAGTTCGTCGAGGAGCGAGCGCCATTCACGGACGGCCTGTGCCTCGTCGATGATCCGCTTGCGGTTGCCCGGCTCCGCCTCCCGGACCGTGCGCAGCGCGAGCTGGTCGACGTGGCTGATCTCGACGCGCGACAGCAACGGCTCGCCGCCCAGGGCGAGGAGCCGTGACCGCAGATCCGCCGCGAGGTTCTTGTTGTACGTGGTCAGCAGGACCGGCTTGGTCCGGCCGGCCGGGAGCTGCTCGACGAGGTGCTTGACCCGGTGCAGTGCCACGATCGTCTTGCCGGTGCCGGGCCCGCCGCCCACGCGCGCCGGACCGCTGTAGTCCCGCGTGACGAGCTTGGCCTGCGTGGGGTGCAGGAACACCTTCCAGCGTCCGAAGTCCTCGCCCTCCAGCGCCTCGCGCAGCGCGTCGTCGGTCGTGGTGACGATGGTGGCGGGACGTTCGACGGCGGCCCGGAAGTCCTCCGTGTCCACGGGCTCCGGTGCCGCGACGGGAGCCGTGACCTGCTCGAGGACGTCGTCGTACGCCTTGCCGTCGTACAGCGCCAGCAGCACCTCGCCGGTGAGCTGCGGCGCGTACTCGACCAGCCCGAGGAGCTGGTCCTCGGTGGTCAGGGCCGCGACCACAGGGATCAGGGAGGGTGCCACACCCAGGTCCGTGAGCTGCTGTTCCGACCACTGCTCGAACAGCGGCTGCGGAGCGGCGGGCTCGGCGGGACGCGTCGGCTCTTGGGCCGCGGTGGTGCGCGGTGCCGCAGGAGTGAGCACTTCCTCCTGTACGACCTGCAGGTCCACGTACTCGATGCCGCCGGTGACGCGGTTGACGGAGTACGTGAGCCGGTCGAGATGCGCGTACACGTCCTTGCGGTGCTTGACCGAGACGATCAGCCAGTCGTCGTCGGCCAGCCGCAGCAGCAGCGCACGGTACTCGTCGTTGACGCGCGCCGAGTACAGCTTGTCGTGCCCCTGCAGCTGTTTGAGGCGCAGTCCCGCGGAGTCGGGGTTGGTCTTGAACTTGTGCTGGAAGTCGTAGATCGCGCCCTTGACCGGGCGGGGGAGTTTCAGGATCTCCCGGTCCGCCTTGTCGAGCAGGCGCAGCGTCACGTTCTTGCCGGTCACAGCTGTTCGTTCTCCCCGCTGTCCGTGGTGGTGCCGTCTGGCTGGTTACGACCTTCCCGGCCGCCGGATGGTTGTGTGCCGCCGAGCCGGTCCGCCAGGTCGTCCGCGGTCCAGTCGGTTGCGGGACGCACCTCCCAGCCCGCCGCGGCGAACGCCCGGTCGCGGTCGGCGGCCTCCGGGTCCTCCTCCTGGCCTGTGGGCGGGCGCGGGGCGAGGACGACGCCGATGCGTGCGCCCGGCCACGCCAGCTCGGCCAGCCAGCCGTTCTCGTCGAGTTCGTAGCCGTCCTCGGGGACCGGAAGGCCGCGTGCGGCGAGTGCCTCGGCGAGCGCGAGCAGGCCGGGCTCGTCCGGGTCGAGGTATTCGACGACCCGGTCCCACGCGGCGTCACGCGTGGGTGGGGCGTGCCCCGTCGCGGACGCCTCCGCGGCGCCCGGGACCGAAGGTGCGGTCGCCTCGGCCCGGGCGGACCTGCGACCGGCGATGGCGGTCGCGGTGTCAGGGCCGGCGGTGGAGCCGAGCGCGGTGCGGACGCTCTCCAGGACTCCATGGCCGCCGGTGACCGCCAGCGTCTCGACGGGGAACCCGTCGACGCGGCCGGTCGTGAGCTGGACGGCGTCGCCGCCGCCCGCGTCCAGGAACTGGAGCACGTTCGACCAGTACAGCCAGGCCCGCCAGCGGCGCTTGTGCGCCTCCTCCTGGGCGTGGACGCCCGGCGCGTCGTCGAGCAGGACGATGCCGGTCCACGTGGGCGGCTTCGCCCGCCCGTCCGCCGCGAAGACCAACGGCAGCCCCGAGCGGTCGGTGACCGAGAACAGCTGCACGGGGCCGCGGGGCCCTGCGGGCGTACCGCCGCGCAGCGCCGCTGTGATCTGCTCGCCGAGCACGTCGGGCGGCAGCGGGACGGGGCGGGCCCCGGCGCCCATGAAGCCCGCAAGGGCCGCCTCCGCCCGACCCTGCCAACGCCGTGCGTCCGGTCGGCGCAGGTACTCCACGAGCTGCACGGCCGGATTGACCCACAGCGTCTCGGCGAGTTCACCGGGCAGGGCGCGCCACACCTTGGCGTAGTAGTCGCGGGCCCTGGCGCGCGCCTGGTCGCCGTACGGTTCCCACACCGGGTCGGCGGGGCCCGCGCCCGTGTGTCCGGTGTCCCGGACGTGGCGCTGCCACTGAGCCACGTCGGCGTAGGTGAGCTGGAAGACCCGGAGGCCTTCCGTGCGCAGCCGCGTGCGCTTGTCGGCGTCGTCGCCCACGCGGTTGTGTTCGCGGCCGGCGTGGAACTCGTAACCGTCCAGGTAGACCGCCACGCGGGGGCCGGGGGCGTCGACCCGTTCGAAGAGGACGTCGGGGCGGGTGCCGTCCAGGACACGCTGCTGCGACACCCGCCAGCTCAGCGTGGTGCCGTCGGCCGCGGTCAGCCGCAGATCCAGCGCGTGGGTGCCGGCCGGCGTTATGTAGGCGTCGCCGCTGGCACGGCTTTCGGGCAGCCCGGCCCACTCCCGCAGGGTGTCGATGAACAGGACCTCGAGGTCGCTCTCGGCCTGCCTGTGCATCGGGATGTGCTGGGTGGTGGCGACGGGCGAGGTGCGCCAGCGCTCACCGTCCGCCCCGAGCAGCTCGTCCAGCATCTGCCGGACCTCGTTGCGGCTGACCTTGTCGTAGTCGGCCGGCGGCACGCGGCGCAGCAGGCAGCGGTGGCAGCCGTCGAGTCCCTTCTTCAGGCAGTCGCAGTCCTCGATCACCTCGCGGGCCTTCAGCAGCACCTCGCGGAAACCCTCGGACGTCGCCAGGCGGTGCAGATAGCCGGTGCCGCCGGGCAGCCGGTCGTACACCACCAGGAAGCGGCGGGGCCAGTCGCGGTCCTCGCCGTCCGGCATGGACGCGGCGGTGATGTCGATGTGGTCGGGGTCGCCGCCGTAGCGGGCCGCGATGCCGGCGAACAGCGCGGCGGTGAACGACGCGAGCCGCTCCTTGGCGCGCGCCACCGACGCGGGCAGCAGGATGCGGACGGCCTCCGTCGTCAGCTCGTGCGCCAGGAGCAGCGGTACGTCCAGTCCGGCGCCCTGCTCCTCCCCGCTGCCGTGCAGCCGGCGGCGCGGGCACCACAGCTGGTGGTGGGCGCTGGCACGCGTGGAGCGGGCCAGGGACGCGGTGAGCGCGTGCTGCGACTGGTCGACGACCGGCCGCCCGTCGGCGGTCGCGCCACCGCAACTGGCGCACACGTAGAAGGGATTCAGGCGCACGTCGTCCCCGGCCAGCGGAACCGTGCTGCTGCCGTCCTGCCGGTCGACCCCGAGGTTCAGGGTGCGGATGACGGCCTTGCGCGTGAAGTCGGCGCCGAACACCGCCGTGTCGTGCCGCCACGATCCGGCCGCCAGGTGCGCGGGGTCGATGTCGACGGTGGTGAGGACCGCGTACCGCTTCCGTTCCCGTTCGTCACGGTCGTCCCGCACTCGTGCGTCGTCCCGCTTGTCCCGCGACATCACGCGCCGGGGCTCCAGCACGCGGTGCACGCAGCCCGCGTCCGCGATCTCCCGCGAACCGCACCGCGGGCAGGGCGAGGTGTCGCTCTTCGGGTCGCCGTGCGTGCGCGCGTAACCGCAGGCCGGGCACATGCGCCACACCGCCCAGGCACGCCGCTCCGGGCTGCCGATGTCGAGGGCGCGCACCACGTGCCGGTAGCCGTTGACGTAGAAGCTGTTGCCGGGCGCGAGTTCGGTCAGGGCCAGTTTGCGGGACCGCTCGTAGTCCCGGACCTCGCTGCGGTACACCCACTGCCGGCGCTCCTCGTCGCCTTCCGCGGCCTCCGAGTCCTCGTCGTCGCCGGCCGCCTCCTTCCAGTAGAGCGTGGCCTCCAGCGAGGTGGTGGTGTCGGTGAGGCTGTAGTTGGGCAGCAGACCGACTTCGACGAGGGCGCCGTGCGCGCTCGACTGGCTGAGCTGGCGCAGCAGTTCGCCGGTGGCGCGGCGTTCCGCGAGCAGTTCCCGCCGCTCGGCGCCCTGTTCACGGTCGTCGGCGAGCAGGCCGTCCACGGCGGTGTCGATGGCGGCGATACGGCGGCGCAACTCCTCCCGGCGCGCGGTCCACTCCTCCTCGGCCTCCTGCAGGGCGCGCGCGATGCCGCCGGTGGCGTACGCGCGCAGCTCGTCGGCGGCGTGCGGGGACACCCCCCGGTCGTCGTCCGCCCCGCCGGGTGCCTGCGGGAACAGGGCGAGGAACTCCTCCACCAGCCGGGCCCCGTGGGTGAGCGCCGCGTCCGACAGGTCCTGGCACCAGCCGGTGGTGCCGAACAGGGCCGACGACAGGCGCGGCAGCGGCATCAGCGGCTCGCCGTCCGAGGTGGTCAGCTCGCCGCGTGCCGCCCGGTCCAGCAGGTGCGCCGTGTACTGGCGGCGCAGGATCTCGACGGCCGACAGGTAGCAGCCCGGCGGCACGATGTCACCGGCGATCATCTCGGTCGGGTCGTCCAGGTAGTACCGGTCGCGGGCCCGGCGCCCGCCGAAGGCGACCACGAGAGCGTTGCCGGTCCGGCGTCCGGCCCGCCCGGCCCGCTGCACGTAGTTCGCCGGGCCGCCCGGCAGCGAACCGAGCAGCACCGCCGACAGGTCGCCGATGTCGATGCCCAGCTCCAGCGTGGGCGTGCAGGACAGCACGTTGGGGTCGGTGTAGTGGATGCCCTGCCGGAACGTCCGCTCCACGCGCTCCCGTTCGGGCCGGGTCAGCATGCCGGTGTGCTCGGCCGTGACGACCCGGTAGGTGCCGCCGGTCAGATAGAGCCGCCTGTAGTAGTCGGCCCGGTAGTCGCGCTCCAGTTTCCCGCCGAAACCCCCGCTGCCCGCGCCGGTCGACGACATGCCGTGCTGCGGCGGGGTGAGGACGCCGGTGCAGCGCCAGCGCGGGCAGGGGTGCCCGTACCAGCGGGTGCGCCGCTCGGGCGGCACCACCTCCTGCCAGCCGCACTCCTCGCAGGACACGAACGCCTTGTTGACCAGGTCGTCCGCGAGCAGCCTGACGTGGATGCGACCCGGCTGCAGCCCGTAGACCCGGGTGGTGCGGTCCTTGGCGGTGCGCACCGACAGCACGCCCTCGTCGGCGAGGACCGGCAGCAGCCTGCGCAGGTACTCGGTCGCCTGCGCGGCGTCCAGGCCGAGGCAGCGCCGCGTCCAGTCCTGGTACCAGTTGTTCTTACCGGTGATCGTGTCGAACTTGGTTTTCTCCTTCGGCCCGTCGAGCAGGAACCTCGGCGGCGCCACGCGCCCCTCGGGGAAGGCGGGCATGCCGTCCGGCCGCCGGCCGGAGATCAGGTACTGGTTGACGCCTGCTTCCCTGATCCAGGTGTCCAGCCACCGGTGCCGCACCCCGCCGCGCAGCCGCAGCCGCTCCAGCAGTCCGCGCACGAACGCCATGTACCGCTCGGGCGTGGGCAGTCCGCCGTCCAGTCCCAGCTGCCCCGGCAGCGTGAGGTGGAGGTCGCGGGCGAGCGCGACGATCCGGTCCGGATCGTCGACCACCACCTCCGCGGCCGTGGTCCGGGTCAGCTCCAGGGTGCGCCCGAGCCGGGAGCGCAGCCCGAACTCCATGACGGTCGCGAACGCGAGCCGTTCCCCGATGAGCTTCCAGGTGCGCGCGTCACCGGTGCCGCGCCCCGACAGGAGCCGGTCCACGCCCGGTTCGTCGTGCAGGTCCGGCGGGACGACCGCGGCCAGTGTCTGCGGGTCGTCCACCGAGTCCAGGACGTCGCCGATGAGGTCGTTGAGCGGCAGCGACGCACCGGCCTCGTCCAGCTGGTGCGCCAGCAGGGAGCGCAGCGAGAACTTGTACGAGGCGTTCGCGACGTAGCCGGCCCGGTGCGCCGCGTCCTGCGTGGAGTCGTTGAACAGCAGCGTCTTGCGTTCCTCCGGCGCCAGCGCGATCTCGTGGCCGCCGGTGAACAGCTGGGTGACGGTGGCGGAGGCCAGCGCGGCGAGCGCGGTGCCGAGGAACCGGATGCCGTTGTCCGTGTTGCACGCCGGGCAGGTGTCGTCCTTGGCGGCCTGGTCGGCGCTCTTCTTGTCGAGAATGGCCCGCGCGAACCAGGCGTCCTGAAGTCCGTCGGCGTCCTCGGCGACGGGCAGCCGGTAGGTGCCCTGCGCCCCGTCCAGCACCACCACGGTCTGCGGATCGACGCCGCCCGCCTGCTTCGGACCGGTGCCGGTCAGCGCTGCCAGAGCGTCCCGCGCCTCGGCCGGCGTCGCCGAGATGAAGTACCGCAGCCGCCGCTTGTCCCGTCCGACGGACGCCGACCAGATCTTCGGCGGGCTGGTCTCCAGCTTCTGCGGATCGGCCTCCGGCGACAGCGCCGCCCAGCCCGACCGGCCGCACACACGGCAGTAGACGGCGGGCAGATGGGCCTGCGCCGGGCGCTGCACAGTGTCCGAACCGGGCAGCGCCTCCGGCCGCCGGGAGTCCGCCGCCGGCCACTCGTCGCTGTCGGACGGCTCCTCGGACACCGACGCCGCGGTGAGCGCGGAACGCCGCGCGAGGGCCCGCTCGTCCTCGTACCAGCGGAACTCCGGACGGCCGCTCACCCCGCTGAGCACCCGCCCCACCGGCCGCACCCACAGGTGGGCCTCGATGTGCAACAGCGGCCGCGGCCGCCGTTCGTCGGACTCCGGGTCCCGCGCGGACGACAGCAGCGCCACGAACCGCGACAGCGCCTCCAGCGCGAGCCGGGGGTTCTCCCGCGCGGTGCGCGCCCATGCGTACCCGAAGCGGGCCATGCGGTCCCGCAGCCCCCACTCGTCGAGCGGATCGCCGTTCAGCAACGCCAGCACACCGTGGGTGAAGTCGTGCTTCTTCAGCAGGCGCCCGATCTGGAAGGCGTCCAGGCCGCGCCGCCCCAGCAGCCGCTCCGCGAGCCCGTCCAGGTCGAGGCGGTCCGGGTCGGACTCCACGCCCGGCCCGCCCGAGACCTCGATGACCTCCTTGGGCCCGGGAGGCTCGGGCAGCTCGTAGTCGATGTCCCCCACGAACTCGTCGGCGTTCAGCCGTTCCTCACCGATCACCGAGTCCGGACCGAACGGCACCCCGAAAACCTGCTCGGCGACCGTGAGGATGCCACCGGTGTCGCCGCCACCTTCACCGAGCGTCGCCGACGTCGCCACCGGGCAGATCGACCCGAGCGGCCGCTCCGGCTTCGACGCGCCCACGGCCGCCGCCAGCCGCCGCAGCAGCATCGCCACGTCGGTGCCCTGCGCGCCGTCGTAGGTGTGGAACTCGTCCAGCACCACGTACGCCGGGTCCGCCCCCTCCCACAGCGGCCGGTCCTCGGCCCGCTGCAGCAGCAGATCCAGCATCTTGTAGTTGGTGATCAGCACGTCCGGCGGCGACTGGCGCATCTCCTCGCGGCGCGTCATCACCCGACGGAAGTCCGTGTCCGGCTTGTCGCCGATGTAGAGACCGGCCGTCACCTGCGCGAGTTCGGGCTGTGCCAGATAGTCGCCGAGTCGGCCGGCCTGGTCGGTGGCGAGCGCGTTCATCGGGTACAGCAGCACGGCCTTCACCCCGCGCCGCCCCAGCGCCTTCTGCCTGCGGCAGTGGTCGAGCACG
This sequence comes from Streptomyces sp. AF1A, assembly GCF_047340315.1. Lineage (NCBI taxonomy): Bacteria > Bacillati > Actinomycetota > Actinomycetes > Kitasatosporales > Streptomycetaceae > Streptomyces > Streptomyces sp. AF1A. The sequence continues at coordinate 79,987 of NZ_JBLEBI010000001.1, read as the reverse complement.
GGAATCAGGAACGACTCGGTCTTGCCGGACCCGGTGCCGGTCGTCACCAGCGTCGGCTCGGCCGCCCCCCGGTAGGTGCTCAGCCGTTCCCACGCCTTCGCCTGGTGCCGCCACGGCGTGAACGACGGCTGCCACTCCAGCGCCGACTGCCACCCGTCCTCGGCGGGGTGGAACGGCGTCCTGATCCGCAGGTACGGCCCTCGGAAGATCCCCGTCTCCGGGTCCCCGAGGAACCGCTCCAGCGCGAGCCGCGTGTCCTCGTCGGCCAGCGCGTACGTCGTCGTGAGGTACTGCGTCAGACTGCCGCGGAGCTGAGCGGCGGCCAGGGTGGGCTTCACGAGGACCTTTCGGACAGGACGGCTTCCGGGATCGCCGGGAGCGCACCGCCGTGACGGTCGGCGAGAGCGGCGTGACGATCAGCACCAAAAATACCGCTCACCTCCGACAACGGGACCCGCCCCGGCATATTCCGGTCCGGGGTGGCCGCCTCACGCATGCCCCGATGCGGCCGAAATGTCGGTCAGGTCCAGCTTGTGAGGTCGCCCACGAAGTCGTCGTACGAGCGGTTGCTGCCGCGTGGGGAGGGGATCAGCCGGCGGGCCAGCGCCTCACGGGCCACCGCCGGGCCGTCGCTCTCCCGGAACACCGGCAGGCCGAGCCCGCGCTTGAGTTCCTCCTTGGCGTCCCTGATGCGCCCGGTGTCCTTGTCCAGGAGTTTCGCGGGCACCTTCCACCGCGGACGCACATGTGGGAAGGCGTCCGGGAACAGCAGCAGCCAGCTCTCGCTCTCCCAGGCGGCGAGCGCGAGAGCCGTGCGGAACCCGGGGCACTGGCGGACCAGTTCGTCGGCGAGCGCCTTGCGGATCCGGTCGTAGCCGGCATCCGCGTACCCGTCCAGATCCTCGTGGACGACGAAGCCGAGCAGGTCCGCGTGCTCCCGGAGGGCCTTGGCACGGGCCTTCCCGGCCAGGGTCCTCACGGCGGCCGCGAGCTCCGCGCCGGACTTCCTGCGCAGCCGCACGGGGTCGTTGATACGGACCAGTCTGGCGGTCTCGCTCAGATCGGGCCGGTGCGCCCGTATCAGCTCGGCGAGGATCCGGCAGTCGTTCTGGTCCTCACCGGCCAGCACGATGACGCCCCGCCCCTGGCTCCTGGACGTCCGCCCGCCGCCCTGGCGCCCGCCCGAGGTCACAGCTCACCTCCGGTCAGGTCACCGCCGAGGACACCGGAGAACCACAGCTCCCCGAGGGGTTGTTCGCCGGACTCCTCGACGATGGCCTGCACCTCGTCCACGGTCAGCGCGGGGATGATCGACGCTCCGTCGTCGTCGCGGTCGCACACCACGAACTCCTCCGGCCGCAGCCGGTTGACGAGCGCGGGGGAGTGGGTGGCCACGATGAACTGCGTCCCCTCGGCGGCTTCGCGCAGTCGCTGCACGACGAGTTCCAGGGCCTGCGGGTGCAGCCCGTGGTCGATCTCCTCGATACAGGTGAACGCCGGCGGGTTCGGGTCGTAGAGCAGGGCGAGCAGTCCCAGCAGACGGACCGTCCCGTACGACGCGTCGGCGAGCGGAGTCAGTCGGCGCAGGCCGCGTTCCCGCAGGACGACGGTCAGCTGGTCCGTGGAACCGCCGACCTCCTCGAACTCGATGTTCTCCAACTGGGGCAGGACGGTCCGGGCGTCGGCGACCAAATCGACCCAGATGTCCTCCCGGCCGCTCAGATGGATCAGGAACCCGGCCAGATTCTCGGCACGCGGCGAGAGCGTCCCGAAGTCCGCCCCGCGCAGTCGTGTCGGCTGACGCGCCGCCGCCACGTCGACGTCGAAGACCCGGAACGACGACAGCCGGTCCGCCACCCGCGTCACCTCGTCGCCGCCGTCGGCGGGACCGAGCCGGGGCAGCGTCGACAGGCCGCTGCTCAGCCTCCGAATGCTGAAGTTGCCGCTGTCCTTCGTCTGTCCCGCACGTTCGTCGACGACACGTGCTTCCTCACCGGAGATGCTGATGCGCCGGCCGCGTCCCTGCTTGCGTTTGAACGCGAACCTCTCCTCACGCGACAGGGTGTACCGCGTCCCCCTGTCGTCCCGGTGCGACGGCAGGGAGCGGCGCCGGATGACGAGGTTGTACTCGTCCGGCGCGTTCAGCGACGCGTTGCTGGTCCAGGTCGCCTTCAGCTGGATGCGCATGGAGGTCGGCGGCCTGCCTCCGCCCCAGAAGGCCACCTCGTCGAACCCGCCGCGCGAGTCCAGCGCCGGCTGGAGGTCGGTGCGGATGATGTCGGCGAGGAAGTCGAACACCGCCAGCACATTGGACTTGCCCGCGCCGTTCGGGCCCACCAGCACGGTGAGGGGACCGAGCGGCACGGTCACATCCCGCAGGCTGCGGAAGTTCTCGACGTGGAGTTCTAGCAGACGGCCGGGCATGGGCAACCTATCGAGTCGATGCACGGCACGGCGGAAACACCGGCGCGGGCGGCGCCGACGCGAGGCGCGCGCTCCTGCACGAGCGCTGCACGCGGACGTCCCACTGAGCGGGCATCGCGCCTCCTCCGCCGTGTCGTGCGTCCATGGACGGACGATGATCGACCAGCCGTGGACGATCGTGGCTCAGCGTATCCGCCACGGCTGACATCCGGTCACCGATCCGCCACGGTCGGCTCCGTCGAGTGCCGGCCCGCTGTGAACGACGCCCAGACGGTTTTACCCGGGCCGCTACGGCGGTCGGTGACGCCCCAGTCGTCGGCCAGGGCGGTGACGAGGAGGAGGCCGCGGCCGGATGCGGCGTCGGGGTCCGCGGAAGGGACGACGGGCCGGCGTTCGCCGCGGGTGTCCGAGACCTCCAGGCGGAGTGCACCGTCGGCCTCGCTCGTCAGCCGTACGTGGAAGTCCCGTCCGGGGACCCGGCCGTGCCGTACGGCGTTGGCGCACAGCTCGGCGGTGATCAAGCTCAGCGTCTCGTTGGCCTCGCTGTCGTAGGGGTGGCCCCAGGTGTCCAGGCAGTGTGCGACGAACCGCCGGGCGAGGCGGGCGCCCCGCGGCGTCGACGTGAACGACATCGCGAACTCGCCGGTCCCCGTGGGGCCGGAGAGAGGGAAGAGCGTCGTGTGCATGGGGTCAGCGTTGCGGCCGCGTCGGGCGTGTCACCAGGAGCGACGCCTGTACGGCCGTGCGCTGTACACGGGCGTTCGGCCGCGCCGGAGGAACGGTGTGCGGCGCGAGGTCCGGGGGCAGGCGCGGTCCGCGAGGAGCGCCTCGCGTGTGACCTCGGGACCATCGCTCTCCGCACCGGCATGTGTGTCCGGGATCCGGTGTCCGGGCAATCCCCCTGACTGCCATCGTTGCTGACACTTACTAAAATGATGATCTGAGTAATGAGTCAACGTCATGGCTTCGGCAGGCGCGGAGGGTAACGGGGGATGGGCTACACGCTGCCCAACTGGCTGGACGAAATACTCGACTTCATCGGGATCAATTTCCCCAACGTGGACGAGGACGACTACCGCGAAATGGCGGACGCCATGCGGGAGTTCGCGGACAAGTTCGAGGGCCACGGCGCCGAGGCCCACAGGGCGTTCTCCCGGGTTCTGTCCTCCTCCCAGGGGTGGGCCGTCGACGCCATGGAGCAGCACTGGAACCAGGTCAAGGCAGGCCACCTGGAAAAACTTCCCGAGCTGGCCCGCCTGTTCGCGGACGCCTGTGACGTGCTCGCGGACATCATCTTCTGGATGAAGACCAAGGCCGAGGCCGAGTTGGCCGTCATGGCCGGGTCGGTGGGCCTGTCCGTCGGGCTCGCCTGGGTGACCGGTGGCTTGTCGGCAGTCCTCGGCGCGGCCGAGATCGCGGCGATGCGCCAGGCGGTCAAGCGCATCCTCGACGAGGCCGTGGACCGGATCGTCGACGAGGTGATCGCCAAGGTCACCGAGCCGGTCAACGCCAAGTTGGAGGCAATGGTCGAGGACATGGTCCTCGACCTGGCCGAGGGCGCGTTCTCCATGCCACCCGGGGACGGGGGCGGTGGCGGCGGACACGGGGGAGGCCGGCACGGCGGGATGCGGCTCGCCTCGGCCGGTGACTCCGGGTCGTCCAGTGGCGGAAAGACCACCATGATCGACTACGACGAGTTCGAGGACGGCGCCGGCAAGGTCTCCCGGCACGGCGGCGAGCTGCACACCGCGGCATCATCGCCGCTGGGGCGGGCCAGGGCAGCGTTCGGCCGGAGCAGGGGCCGCGACCCCTTCACCCAGGCCTTCGACAGTGTGCTGCACGGCGCGATCGAGGGCTCGGAAAAGGCCCTCAAGAAGATCGCCAAGCATGTCACGGAGACCGTTCCGGACCGCGTGAGGGCCACCTCGCGCCTGCACAAGGGCACGGACCTCGACGTCCGCAGCAGGATCGACGCCATCGACGCCGGCAGGAGAGGCGGCGGTGACGGCGGCGGACGCACCCGCCTGGACGGCACGGGCAGACGCCGCCCCCGATCCCTGAGGGACGTACTGGCCGACGCGCGCGCGAAGTCCATCGCCCTGACCCGGCGACGCTGCAAGACCGATCCGGTCGACGTCGCGAGCGGCGAGATGGTGATGTCCCAGACGGACATCGCCCTGCCCGGAATCCTGCCCCTGATCCTGCGGCGCACCCATGTGTCCGGCTACGGCTACGGCCACTGCTTCGGGCCGAGCTGGGCATCGACGCTCGACGAACGGCTGGAACTGACAGGCAGCGGCGCGGTCTGGGCCCGGGAGGACGGCTCGCTGCTCGTCTACCCGCGTGTGCCCGTGTCCCCGGACGATTCCGTCGAGCCGGTCGAAGGCGAACGTGTGCCGCTCACCCACGTCGACCGGAACGTGCTGGGCGAGGTCACCTACGCCACCACGGACCCGTACTCCGGCCACATACGCCGCTTCGTCGGCAGCCCCTACACCTCCGGTGGCCTGTACTGGCTCAGTGAGATCGAGGACCGCAACGGCAACGCCGTACACATCGTCCGCGACGACGAGGGCCTCCCCACCGCCGTCCTGCACCACGGCGGCTACGACGTGCGCGTCACCTGCGACCGGGCGAGCGGCCGCGTCTCGGCCCTGGAGCTGCGCACCGCGGACGGCCCCGTCAGAGTCGCCTCCTTCGGCTATGACGACGGCGACCTGAGCGAGGTCACGTCCTTCTCCGACACCGTCCCGCTGCTCTTCACCTACGACGACGAGCACCGGGTGACGTCGTGGACCGACCGCAACGACCACACCTACGCCTACCGGTACGACGCGGAAGGCCGGGTCGTGGAGACGATCGGCCCCGACGGCGCGCTGTCCTCGCGCTTCGCGTACGACACCGCCGAACGCGTCACCCGGTTCACCGACTCGACCGGCGCTGTCACCATCACCCGGTTCAACGCACTGGGGCAGACCGTCTCCGAGACCGACCCCCTCGGGCATACCGTCCACTTCCAGTGGGACCGCTACGACAACCTGCTCGAGCGCACCCACCAGTTGGGCAACACCGCCCGCTTCACCTGGGACGAGCGGGGGAACCTGATCCGGATCGCCTTCCCGGACGGCACCGAGTCGACGACCCGCTACAACGCCCTCAACCTCCCGGAAGAGATCACCGAGCCCGACGGAGCGACCTGGCGCCAGGCCTATGACGAGCGCGGCAACCGCACCAGGATCACGGCACCGGACGGCACCGAGACCCACTTCACCTACGACACGCGGGGCGCGCTGCTCACCCAGACCGATCCGACCGGCGCGACCGAGCACCTCACCCACGACGCGGCAGGCCTCGTGCTCTCCCGCACCGACGCCCTCGGCCACACCGCGTCGGTGGAGCGCGACGCGTTCGGCAGGCCCGTCCGCGCCACCGCCCCCGGTGGCGCCACCACCGTGCTGGAGTGGCTTCCGCAGGGGTGGCTGGCCCGGCGCGTGGCACCGGACGGCACCGAGGAGCGCTGGACCTGGGACGCGGAGGGCAACTGCACCTCGCACACCGGCCCCTCCGGCGCCGTCACCCGCTTCGAATACACCCACTTCGACCGGCTCGCCGCCCGCACCGGCGCGGACGGTGCCCGCTACCGCTTCGTGTACGACACCGAACTCCGCCTGACCGAAGTCCTCAACCCGCAAGGGTTGAGCTGGACCTACACCTACGACGCGAACGGCAACCTGACCTCCGAGTCGGACTTCGACGGACGCACGGTCACCTACGAGCATGACCCGATGGGCCGGCCCGTCGCGCGCACGACGCCCCTCGGAGCACGGGTCACGAGTGAGTACGACGCCATGAGCCGCGTCATCGCCAAGACCGTGGCGGGCCGGCGCACCGTCTACACGTACGACGCCGCCGGTCGCGTCGGCTCGGTGACCTCGCCCACCTCCACGCTGACCCTGGAGCGAGACGCGGTCGGCAGGGTCGTCGCCGAGACCGTCGACGGACGCACCACCCGGTTCGCCTACGACGCCGCCGGACGGCGCACCATGCGCGCCACCCCCACCGGCGCCGTGACACGGTCCGCGTATGACGCGGTGGGCAACCGTACGGCACTGCTCAGCGACGGCCATCCCCTGACCTTCACCCACGACGCCTGGGGCAGGGAACTGGCCCGCAGCCTCGGACCCGCCGAGTCACCTGTCACCCTCACGTCCCGGTGGGACGACATGGGCCGGCTCACCTCGCAGCAGCTGTCCGCGGGTGGTCGGGCCCTGCGCGCCCGCGCCTATGGCTACCGGCCCGACGGCTGCCTGGAGCGGATCACCGATGAACTGCGCGGCACGAGCCGGCACTTCGACCTCGACCCGGTCGGACGCCCCTTGCGCGTCACGGCCGAGAACTGGTCGGAGTCCTATGCGTACGACAGCGCCGGCAACGAGACCAGCGCCGAGTGGCCCGACCAGGCCGCGCGCACCGAGGCCCGGGGGGAGCGCACCTACGAGGGCACCCGCGTCGTGACCGCCGGACGGATCCGCTACGAGTACGACGCCGCGGGCCGCACCGTCCTGCGCCAGAAGAAACGGTTGTCGAAGAAGCCGGACACCTGGCGCTACACCTGGGACGAGGAGAACCGCCTCGTCGCCTGCGTCACCCCCGACGGCACCCGGTGGACCTACTCCTACGACCCGCTGGGACGGCGCACCGCCAAGCACCGCCTCGCCGACGACGGGCGCACCGTCGTGCAGTCCGTCCACTTCACCTGGGACGGCACCCGCCTGGCGGAGCAGCTGGACACCGCCCAGAGTGTCACCATCACCTGGGACTACGAGGGCCACCGCCCCCTGACCCAGCTCGAACGCCGCCTCGACCACGCGCGAGAACCGCAGGCCGATGTCGACGCGCGCTTCTTCGCGATCGTCACCGACCTGGTCGGAGCGCCCAGCGAACTCGTCGACGAGCGCGGCGCGATCGCCTGGCGCGGCCGGTCCACCACCTGGGGCATCATGGGCTGGACACGGGACGCGGAGGCGTACACCCCGCTGCGCCTGCCCGGCCAGTACGACGACCCCGAGACCGGCTTCTACTACAACTACCAGCGCCACTACGACCCGGACACGGCGCGCTACACCAGCCCCGACCCACTCGGCCTGGGACCGGCGCCCAACCCGGTCGCGTACGTCACCAACCCGCACACCCGGATGGACCCCGAGGGCCTGATCGCCAAGGGGTGCACCGAGAACGGCGGTTGGTACAGCGGCCTGAAGCCCGCGAACCTCCTGAACGACCGCGGGGAGCGGGTCAACCCCGTCGACCAGGAGATCAACCACATCCCGGCGAAGGCGTCGTACGCCCACCTGGACATGCCCGGCTTCCGCACGACCAAGAACGGCGGCGCCGGCATGGGACCGGCGATCCGCATGGACGCGGCGGACCACCGAGAGCTGACCAGCACGGGTTCCAGCAAGGAGAGCGAGGAGTGGCGCGCGAAGCAGCGGGAGCTGATCGACGCCGGGCGCTGGGACCTGGCCATGAAGATGGACATCGACGAGATCCGCGAGCTGTACGGCGACAAGTACGACACCCACATCAAGGACATGATCGACAGCCTGAAGAACAACAGGAAGTTCCAGGCCATGCTGGAGAAGAAGGGCTGGACGATAAACTACGACATCCTGAAATGACGCCACCGTGAGGGAGCGAGGGGTAGGCGATGGATCTGGTACTCGACCCGCCGCGCGGAGTCGCGCCGATCCTGCTGGGCATGACGCTCGACGAGGCCCTCGCCGCGGCGTCCGACTGGGGCGAGCCCCGCGTGCTGCGCCGCCCGAGCCGGAACTCGGCGAAGGCGTCCTGGACCCTCGACCACGTCGGTGTGCAGGCCCTGGCCGAGGGTGGAGACCAGGTCACCGCGATCGAGTTGTGGTGGCCCGGCGAGGGCCGCACGTCCAGCACCCGCGTCCTGCTCGACGGGGACGAGGTGTTCACCACCCCCGCCGAGGACCTCTTCCGGCGCGCGACCGAGCGGGGCTGGACGGTCGACACGTCGCAGCCCGAGTACCCGGTGATCCCCGGCGTGTCCCTGGGCTTCACCCGGCAGACCTCCCAGGAGGTCGAGCGGGACGCCGACGGCCTTCCGAGGTACGTCACGTCGGTGCTGGTGGGCGGCAAGGACTATTACAACTACCGGTACGAAGGACGCGGCTGACCGCGGCTCGACCAGCAGGACGGCGCGGACCGTTCGACGTGCCCACCCGGCAAGCACCTGTGCGAGGGGGCGTGCGACGGTGTCAGCCCCGGCGGCACCGCTCCCGAAGCTCCGCGAGGACCGCCTTCTCACGGGAGGTGACGTCACCGTCCACGGTGGCCACGCGCTCCGCCGCGTCCAGGACATCGCCCAGATCGCCCGGCTCGGCGTCCACCCGCTTCCACACCTCGGCGGGGTCGATGTCGACGACGTTCGCGAGCCTGTCGTCGACCACCTCGTGCCGCTCCCGGACCAGCCGCACCAGATGCCGCATCAGCAGCGCCTCGTCGTCGGCGATCTTGGCCTTCGCGTTCGCCCTGAGCACGAGCCACGCGACCCACAGCATCAACTGCGGGTGCCGGGTGCGCTCGCTGATCCCCTCGGCGATCTCGATCACCCGCGCCTCGTTCCGGAACACGGCCCGCGCGTGCCGGCCGGCGACGAGCGTGGTGTAGCGGTTCAGCAGCACGGCGAGGGGGACGCCGATCAGAGGGATGCCGATCTTGATGACGTTGCGCTGGAGGAGGTGCTTCCCGACAACCGGGAGCGCCTTCCCCGCGTTGAGCACCGATCCCGAGTAGAAGCGCTTGACCAACGGCCGTACGAGGGCCGGGACCGCCTTGGCGACGCCTTCGCGGGCCGCTTCCCCGCTCTTGATCGTGAAGGCCACGCGGATCAGCTTCCACAGGTCCTCGGGGTCGTGCGCGTCGAGGGGGACCCGGTAGAGGACGGAGATGTCGTAGGCCAGGCGGAGTTGGAGCTGGGAGGTGAACGCGACGTCGACCATCATCGTCGCCACGGCGGCGGGGACGGTCGCCGGTGAGGCGCCCCCGAGGCTGCCGATGGTGGCTGCGACGGTCGCCGTGTAGGCCCCGGCGGAGAGCCCGCCTTCGAGCGCGGCGTACCGGGCCGCCATCTTGATCCGCTGATCCACGATGGCGTCCGCAGGCACACCCGCGTACCGGTCCTGGAAGTACTGCCAGTCGACCTTCTGGGTGTACGAGTTCATGGCGTGGGCGGCGAGCTTGGTGAACCAGTTGCCCGACTTGATGTCGTCCGCGCTCAGACCCTTGACGAAGTCCTTGATCTCGGCCTGCTCCTGCTCGACGACCTTCTGGTCGGCGGCTTCGTCGGCTTCGGCCGTGTCGGTGTCGGTGTCGGCGGCGTGCGTCGGCGCGTCTGTCATGGCGCGTACCCCCCAGGCTGTTTCGCGGCGGCTGAGCTGCGGGGTGTGGGCACCCCTGCTGCCGTGTCCGCGCGTTGATGCGGCGAGCGGTCCAACGGCCGCTCTGTCCTCCCCTTGAGGCGCAACATTAGCGCGCCATGAGGCGATCGGTGCCGTGGTGAGTCACGCGGGTGTGCGTGTACAGGCGGGGGTTGTACAGGGTGGGGCGGACGCTCGTACGCGGTGCGGGGGATCTGCGCGAAGTGGGGCCGTGGCGACGCTGCGTGTCCGTACAGTGTGCAGTGAGTGACGGACGGGTGCGGCGCCTGCGGCGGGACGAGGTCGGGCGGGTGCTTCCCGGCGGGTGGGTGAGGTGAGGTCACCATGGCGGTGCACGGGGAGAGCGAGGCGGGCATTCTGCGGTGCTTCGGGCAGCAGTTGCGGTTGCTCAGGACGAGTCGGGGGCTGACGCGGGCGGAGTTGGGCGCGAGGCTCGGGTACGGCGAGGACATGGTGACGTCGGTGGAGCTGGGGCGGCGCATCCCGAGGCCGGAGTTCATCGACCGGGCGGATGAGGTGCTGGATGCCGGCGGGCTGCTGGCGGTGATGAAGGAGGAGGTGGCGCGGGCGCGGTATCCGGCGTTCTTCCGGGATGCGGCGAAGTTGGAGGCGGAGGCCGTCGAGCTGCACGTGTACGCCAGTAAGGCGGTGCCCGGCTTGTTGCAGACCGAGGAGTATGCGCGGGCGGTCTGCGAGATGTGGCTGCCTCTGCTTGATCCTGAGACGGTCAACCAGCGTGTGGGCTCCCGTCTCGCTCGCCAGGTGATCTTTGACCGCCGGCCGTCACCCACGATCAGCTTCGTCATCGAGGAGCACGTGCTGCGGAGGCCGCTCGGCGGGTGGAGCGTCATGCGCGGTCAGTTGGAGGAGGTTCTGCTGCGCGCGCAACAGCGGAATGTGGTCGTACAGGTCATGCCTGTCGGTTGCGTGGAACATGCTGCCCTGGATGGACCGTTCACCCTCTACGAGACGCAGAAGGGCCAGCGACTCGCGTACGTCGAGGCACGTAACGACAGCCGTCTCTTCAGTGAGCGGAGGTCGGTACGCGAGTATGAGGAGCAGTACGGCATCCTGCGTGCTCAGGCCCTGACTCCACGCGAGTCGCTGGGGCTCCTCGAAAAGATGCTGGGAGAGTTATGAACGCGGAAGATGTTGCGCACGGTTGGGCCAACCTGCCCTGGCGCACCAGCAGTTACAGCACTGGGTCGGGCGGCGAGTGCGTTGAGGTCGCCCTTACGGCTGTCGGCGTGCACGTGCGTGACTCGAAGTGCGTGGCGCAGGGCGGACCAGTGCTGAAGGTCAGCTCGACGGCGTGGGCAGCGTTGCTTGAGACGATGTGAGGTGTACGGCTGCCTGCGACGGTCGGCGCTTCCTTGAAGGAAGCGCCGACCGTCGTTGTGAGGAACGGTACTTAGGCCTCACGGTTCCCAGGGGGAGCCCAGCGCCCGGCGGCGATCTCCTTGTCCAGGCGAGCTTGGAAGTGGGCGTGTGCGGCGCGCATCTCGGCTTCGCGGTCCGCCTTGTAGAAAGGTGCGGTGTAGCCGGCCGGGGGTGGGGTGGTCTCCGGATTCTCCAAGTGGGCGAGCAGGTCTACGTAGTCCTGCTTGGTCTGACCGAAGCCGTACGTATTGTGATTTCCCGCGATCTTGCGACCGTTGGCGTCGAAGTACATCACCGATTCGTAGTCGGAGAGAACCGGGTAACGAGACTTGTAGATTGCGACGAGGTGATCGGCGGTCATCCCGAGCCAGACGGAGACGAGCGCGTCCAACTCGACAAGGGCGGCGCGGCGTTCGTATTCAGTACGAAGGGGAGTGCCGTACTCCCAGGTGGCGGTGAGCCCCCCAGCCAGGGGCGGGAGATGTGGCCAGCCCGGGTTGGCCCAGTCCTCGTAGCCCGCCCAACGGGGGTCGTAGAGTTCTTCCCAGAGGGGGGCGTAGTGGGCCGTAAGGGCATTCAGGCGGAGGGAGCGGAGCAGTAGGGCAGGGGCTAGAGGGTGAGTGGGGTGGGCTGCGGGCAGTTGTTTTACGCCTGCGGGTGTGAGATCGGCGCGGCCTGTAATACGCAGGAGATAATCAATCGGCAGGGATGCCCAAAAGCCGGCAGTAAGGACTGTCTGCCGGTTGTCTGGGAGTTTCATTGAGTAGACGGCGTGGACATGGGCGGGCCCTGGTGGGATGAGGGAAGCGAAGAGGCTGCGCTCTGTATCGAAGGGGATCATCTTCCGCCAGGCGATACGGAAGTAGTCCGTGTAGCGGAGGTTCCTATCCGGATCCCAGACGTCCTGAGCGGCACGGTAGGCGAATTCGGAAGACGCTCGTACGTAATTCGTGCGGGGGACGGCTACATCGGAGAGGGTTACCAGATCCAGAGCGGACCAATCGCGGTTTGTTTTACATGGGATGTTCGGCTGTTTGTTGAATGGGGTGGCACCAGCGAAGTGTGGACCTTGGAGTACGAGATCGCGGAGGTTTGAGATGTCGGCAGTACCCCATCGGATGAAACCGTCCTTCTTGGCGGTTGTTTCGTTGTAGCCCTGAGTGAGGTGGATGCTGCGACTCGACATGCGATACGTTGTAACTGCAAGAGCCGAGACGGCTCCTTGCTCCTCAGACGTCACCGGGTAGAGCAGAGGAGCTTCGGCGTCTGGCACGTTATTCGAGCTTGAAAGCTGGTTCCATTCCGCAAGTCGAGCCCCGTCCACGTGGATGAGACGACCGCGATGGGGGCGCAGTTCCCACTTACCCTCGTGCTTAATGCCAGGCAGTGGTCCTCGGCCGTCATGGCGGAGCGAGTTGCTGAGGGTGTCTGGAGAGAATAGCCAGCTGAGGTGGATGAAGGAGACGGGAGTTTCTTCGCCGTAGATGTTGATGCCGAACTGCCGCGTGCCTTCGACCTCGTCGAAGAGTTGAAGGCGGTTGGAGAAGTGTGCATGCACGCGCAGATGCCGGTAGGCCGACCCGCGTAGCGGCCCTTCCTTTACCCCGCCAAAGTGTGTGTCCGGATGGATGAGTCCCGCCATTCCCGCCAGGTTTGTGTGACGCCATACCTGTACCATGAAAGCCCGGTAAAGGTCCGGCCGGGTTTTGTCCAGCAAGGGATACATGGGCTGTGACGTGAGGAAATCTGCCAAGGCAGTGTTGCTTGCTAGGTCATTAAGGACGAAGCAGCCGCAGGCCCGATCTTCCAGCACCTGCGCCTTGCGCACTCGCCATTCCTCAGCGCTTGGCTTCTCCGACAACTTAAACCATGGATCCAACTCCGCCAGAACCGCGTCCTCGTTCCAGTCCGGCTGGACCCAAGGCGGATTCCCCACCTGTAGATCAAACCCGCCCCTTGCAGCGAAAGCGTGACCGAACTCCAACTCCCAGTGAAAGAACCCCTGCCGCTCAGCCACATCCTTCGCGACCGCTGCCCACGGATACCGCGACTCCAGCGAGTAGAACCGCTCCATGCCCATCCACTCGGGCAACTCGTCCTCGTACCGTTCCAGTTCGTCCAGCGTGTCGAACTGGGACACCAGCGAGTCCGCAGCCACGTCCTGCGTGCCCAGCAGTGATTCGGCGAAGTCCAGCCAGTCGTCCAGCGAGGCGAGCGGGATCACTGGGCGGCGCTCGCCCCGGATCTGTTCCTTACGGCTGCCGCCCCGCGCGTTCTTCGACTTGACCTCGACGACCTCGACCCCGCCGAACAGGTCCTCCTTCTCATACGTCTCCCGCGCAGGTGCACCCGACTGAGCCGGAAACGAAGCCGGGGCCGACGGCACGACCCACTCACCCGACTGCGAAGCGACCTCCGCCGCCCGCGCGTACACCTCATGCGAACCGTCCAGCAGCGCAGCCTCCTGCACCGGCCAGAACCACAGCGCGCACCACGCGTCCATCAGCGTCTTCAAGCGCCAGTACGGAGTGTCGACGGCCTCCAAGTCGACCTTGACCTTCTCCCTCGGCACCGCGACCTCGGGCGAGCGCAGCCAGCCGTCCTCCGCCCCCCACACATCAATCCGACGCGAGATCTCCCGCTCGGAGATCTCCAGCCGGCGCACGACCAGCCCCCACAGGTACTCCGCCCGCCGCGCCAGCCCCTGCAACCGCTTCGTCTGCGTGGCACTCGGCGACTTGGTGATCGCCTTCCTCCAGGCGGCCAGCGCCTTCGCCTCCGCCGGGGCCAGCGCCTTGGCCTCCTTCTCGGCCGCGACCGCGCCCCACTCCTTCGCTGGGAGCAGGAAGTGGTGCACCGCCCCTTCAGGCAACGGGGCCCCTGCCAGCGCCTCCGACAGCGGGAAGCGTTCCGGCGTCGTACCCAGCCAGCCGCCCTTCTTCAGGCGCTCAGCGGAGTAGATCTCCCTGCGCCCGCCGATCAGCGAGTTGCCGCGCCGCAAATGCAGCCCGAACCACGGTGCCTCCATCCCCGGATGCATCGTGTTCAGCCACAGCGACACCTCCGCCAGCTCCACCGCCGTGTCGTTGAGGTCGACGCCGTAGGAGTTGTGGAGCGCGATGTACGCCTTGGCCTTCTGGAGCTCGACCGCGTACCTCTCCGTGTCGATCGCGACGCCCAGCTCGTCCTGCCGCCGCCGCAGGTACTCCGCCGCGACCTGGTTGATCGCCTCGTTGAGGAACGCGCCCGAGCCGAGCGCCGGCTCGCAGATCTTCCACTCCAGCAGCTCGCGCGCCTCGGTCGTCGTACCGTCCTGGTCCAGGCGGTGCTGCAACGCGAGCTGGACCGTCACGCGGGTCAACGACTCCGGCGTGTAGTACGACGCTGAAGTCTGCCGGTCGCGGCCCGACAGGCGGTACACGAACGCGCCCGGCGCGTACCGCACGCGCCGCTCCTCACCCGTGTCCTCGTCCTTCTGGCGGACGAACACCTCGTCCGGGTACTCGTCGGCCTTGTTGGCCGGGATCAGCCAGGAGCCGTCCTTCGGGTCGCCGTTCTTCGCGACCTCGTACAGCTCCTCGCCCGCGACAAAACCGGAGTACGACATCAGGCCCTCGTACACCGCGCCGAGCTGGTTGATGCCGAGCTGTGCGTACGAGATGAAGCCGCCGCGCTCGCGCTTCTTGCCGCGCGTCAGCATCAGCAGGCGCAGCACCCGGTACAGCGTCTCGTTGCGCAACCGCGTGTCGATGAAGCGTTCCCCGCCCTCAGCGCCCGCCTCGGCCACTGCCTCACTGTCGAGGCGCGGGTCCGGAACCGCGTCCCGCCCGATCAGCCGGATCGCGTCCGGCTCGAACAGCTTGGAGTGCAGCGGCTCGAACCGCAGCCCCAGGCCCTCCGAGGTCTTCGCGGTCACGGGGTCCGTGGACTCCGGCTCCGCATCCACCCCGTGCGTACGGCGCGGGCGGTAACCCTCCTGGACCTTGCGGAACAGCAGGTCCAGCGACTCGTACAGGTAGAAGCCCTTGCGGGACTTCTCGTCCACCAGATCCCGTTCGGCGATCAGCTCGCCCAGGCGGCCGAGGCCGTAGCCCATCTGGTACTCGGGGTAGTCCGAGGGCAGGATGCCCAGCTCCGGGCGGGCCTCCGCGTACAGCAGGAACAGGATGCGGTACAGGTAGCGCAGCGACTCACGAGTCAACTGGCGGCCCAGCTCCGAAAGTTCCTTGACCTGCTCCGGGCGGACGCCCGCCTCTCGGATCCGGTCCAGCACCTCGTTCGCGATCAACTCAACGCTCAGCCGCAGGCCGTCCCGCAGCTCACTCGAAACGCCTACCGCGTGCTTGGTCGACTTGTCGACGAGCGTGGCGAGGGGGTTCTCGCCGCCCTCCTCCGGCGTGCGCAGCGAGTCCGCGCCGAACAGGGCGGCCACCGTGTCGAGTTCGCCGCCCGCCTTGGTGTCGTTGCGCTCCAGCACCCGGTCCAGCGACACCGCCAGGTAGCGGCCCTCGCCCCACGCGGCCCGGTCGGCGAGGACCACGACACCGCCGACCAGCAGCAGCACATAACGCGGAGCGTCTTCGCAGGCGAACAGGAAGGAGGCCAGCTTGGAGCCGGTGGTGATGGTGTGCTGGCCGTCCAGGCGCAGCTCGTCCAGGAGGCGGCCCGCGCCGTCGGGGTCCAGGGCGTCGTCCGGCTCGGCCGACCAGCCGCAGTCCAGGGCGACGAGGTCCTTCTCCGTGTGCGCGACCTTCACCTCGTACGACTGGTCGGCGCGGACGACGCTGAGCGTGCCCGGCTTGGCGTCGAAGCCGAGGGCGCGCAGCACTTCCGCGTTGAGGGCGCGGACGCGGTCGCGCCACTCGGGGGCGTCGTACGTCACGGCGTCGTCGCCGGTCGCCGCCCGCTCCTCGTCCATCGTGAAGTAGGAGCGGGCCGCGAAGTAGGTGCGGCGCAGGGCCCGCAGGCCCGTGCGCGGGGTGACGGGCAGGGCGCCCTCGGGGCGCTCGGCGCCGGCGGCGTCCTCCTCGCGCTGCTTCCACTCGGCGAGCAGCCCGGACTTGAGGTCCTTGGGCAGGACCTCGGCGAGGTAGTGCGCGGAGAAGTAGTCGCCGCGGTTGACCAGGGAGTCGAACGTCATCGTGGTGAACCTCTGGGTGATGAGTCAGGCGGCGTTGGCGGGGGCGAGGACGGCGAGGACGCGGAGCATCGGGCGGCCCGTGGTGAGGAGGGAGTCCGCGAGGGACGCCAGACGCTCACGCGTGCCGGTGGGCGCGGAGCCGCCGCCCGTCAGCGTCGGCTGCTCCCACGCGCCCAGGCGGGTCTTGTACTCCTCGATCGGCGCCCGCAGCGGCTCGTCCCACGCCTCGCGGTGCCGCTCCAGGAACGCCTCCGCGGTGTCCAGGACGCCGGGGATCGCCTCGGCGAGGCGGTCCGTGTCGTGGGCGAGGCCCGGGTTGGCCATCGTCGGGCCGACCTTCGCGCGGCGCAGGACCGCCACCATGTCATCGTCGACCTCGCCGTCCTCGGTCACCGCCATCCACTTCACGACGGTCGGGCGGCCGAGCGCGTTGGAGTAGATGCCCTGCACGAGGTAGGTGGGCTGGGGCACGTCGGCCGTCAGGACGGGTGCCTCCTGGCGGTCGAGGCGGACCAGGACCTTGTCCGTGAGCCACTCCATGACCGGGTGCAGGTCGGTCAGCAGTGAGATGTCCGGCCAGCTCGACGTCGCGGAGGCGCGGGCGCGGGTGAGGCTGTGGTCGGCCAGCCGCCGGTTGAAGGTGACCTTCAGGCGGTCGCGCAGGCCCTGCTCGCGGACGTAGTCCGGGGGCAGCGCCTTGAGGCGGTGGACCAGGTCGGAGGGCGGGACGAAGGAGAGCAGGCCGGTCTCGGGGTCGGCGGACAGGTCCAGGCGGTCGTGCGCGTCCGGGTAGACCTCGCGCAGCGCCTCGTCCAGGAACTCGCGGGTGGAGGCGAACAGTCGGGGCACGTGCGCCCTCGGCACCGACGTGGTGCCGTCGCCGTCGTCCGCGCTGGTGCCGGCGGTGTCCTCCGGCTCGTCGTTCACCGCGCCGAAGAAGTCGGCGAGGAAGTCGTCCATGGCGTCGTCGTCGGTGGCGGCGGCGCCGGTGCCGGGGGAGCGGCGGGTGTCCAGGGACTCGTCCACGCTGCGGCCCCGCAGCAGGTCCTGGATGAGGGACTTCTCCTCGGCCTCCGCACGGTACAGCCCGGATACCGCCTCGGCCGTGCCGAGCGACTGGTGGGCCTGGGCCTCGCGCTCCAGCAGGCGCTCCGCGACGAGGGTGTCGTCCTTGGCGCCGTCGACCGCGCTGGTCAGGATCAGCGCACGGAACTGCGGCTCGTGCGCCTGCCCGTAGCGGTCGATGCGGCCGTTGCGCTGCTCGATGCGGATGAGCGACCAGGGCACGTCGTAATGGATGAGCTGGTGGCACTGGCGGTGGAGGTTGACGCCCTCGGAGGCGACGTCGCCGGTGAACAGGATGCGGACGGGGGTGTCCGCGAGGCCGAAGTCCTCCACGCACTGCATCTGCTGCTCGTCCGACAGGCCGCCGTGCATGACGCGGGCCGCCTCCTGCGCGGCCTTGCCCTTGAAGCCGAGGGCCTGCGGCACGGTCCGTGCCAGCCACTCCAGGGTCTGCACTCGCTCGGAGAAGACCACGACCCGGGTGTCGGACTTCGGGCCGACCCCGATCTCCCGCAGCTGCTCCAGCAGGGCCCGGAACTTGCCCGAGTCGGTCTCCGTCATGTCCGAGGACAGCTCCAGGAGCCGGTGCAGCGCGGCGCGTTCGGCGGCCGTCGCCTGCGGGGCGTTCTTCTTCTCCAGCGTCTTGATGCGCGTGGTGACCGTGGCCTTCAGCGCCGCGTGGGAGGAGAGGAAGGACTTCAGCAGCGTGTACGGGAACAGGGGGACGTCACTGACCGACTTCGAACCGTCGGACGGCAGCCAGACCGCGGCCAGCTCCTCGAAGATCCTCTCCTCGGCGGGGGTGGCCGTCACATGGATCGAGCGGGAGGGTCCGCGGTCCGCCCACTGGCCCTTCATCTGCTCCCGCACCTCGGGGCTGACCTTCGTGCGCCGGATGAACAGGTGCTTGATGTCCTCGGCGCGGTAGTGCTCCGGGTCGCGGATCGCGGCCGGGTCGAGGAGGGAGATCAGCTCGGCGAAGGAGCGGGCGTCGCCGTTGTGCGGGGTCGCGGAGGCCAGCAGGAGCGCGTCCGTGTGCGGGGCGAGGGTGCGGGCCAGCTGGTTGCGCAGGGAGCCCTTGTTGATGAGGTTGTGCGACTCGTCGATGACGACCGCGTCCCAGGTGATCCGCTCCAGGTGGTGCTTGTACTGGTCGGTGTTCTTCAGCGTGTCGATGGAGACGATGACACGCTTGAAGTACGTGAACGGGTTGCGGCCCGCCGGGATCTCCCGCTGGATCCGCTCGATGCCCACCGAGTCCAGGCGCACCAGCGGGATCGCGAACCGCGTCCACAGCTCGTGCTGGAACTGCTCCAGGACGTGCTGTGGGGTGACGACGAGGATGCGCTCGCCACGGCCGCGGCGGATCAGCTCGGCGAGGGTGAGGCCGATCTCCAGGGTCTTGCCGAGGCCGACGACGTCCGCGATGAGCAGGCGCGGGCGCAGGTTGCGGCCGGACAGGGCGAGTTGCGCGGGACGCTGCTGGTAGGGGAGCGAGTCCAGGAGGAAGGAGTCCGCGAGCGCCAGGCCGCGCTCGGCCTGCGGCAGCGGGGTCTTGCGCAGGACCGCCTCCAGGAAGAGGCGCGAGCGGCGGAAGTTCGGCGAGTCGTCGCGCACCAGGCGGGTCCGGCGAGGGTCGAGCAGTTCGATCCGGTCGAGGCCGGTGAAGAACACCGCCTCCTGGTCGCGTACGAAGTCCGAGGCGCCGACGGCCTCGACGCGGACCCCGTCGTGCTCGGTCCGCGTCGAGTTGCGCACCAGCCACACCTCGTCGCGAACGAGGATCTGGGCGCCCGGCGGGAACTGGGCGTCCTTCTCGCTCGTTGCGGGGGCTGTTGCGAGGTCGGCGGTCACTCGGGTGCCTCCTGGATCGTGGGGTCGTAGTGCTGGGCGTGCCGCGTCCGGCTCGACGGTGGTGCCACCGTGCGGCCGCGGAGGGCCCGGGTCAAGGGACGTGCTGCCGTGCCATGGTCAGGCGCTGCGGCTCGGGGCGAACGGTGCTCCCGCCGCGTATGCGGCCCTGATGCGCTGGGCCGTCATGCGCGCCTGGGCGGAGTGGCGCGGGGCGCGCGACGCCTCCGCGCCGTGCCGGGGCGGCTTCACGGGGCGGCTCGGCGCCGACTGCTCCGCAGGGGAGCGGTGCGGGGTGTCGCCGGGCTCGGTGGTGACGGACGCTCGGGGTTCCGGAGGGTCCGTGACGACGGTCGGTGCCGGGAGTGTGGGTGCGGGGACGACCGGGCCGGCCTCGGGCGCCGGCTCCTGTGCGGCCGGAGCGGTTTCCGTGGGCAGGTCCTCGAAGGGCGCGGTGAGCGGCGGGGCGGGGATGGGCGGCGGCACGGTCGGCCCGTGCTCACGTGCGGTGTGGGCGGTGAGCCGGCGGCGGGCCTGGGCGATCTTCAGTCCGTGGGCCTCGACGACCGAACGGCACCGCTGCACCACCTCGACCAGCGGGGGACGGTCCTGCGCGCGGTGGGCCAGCATGGCCGTCAGCAGGGGGACGAGGTCGGTGGGCGCGCCGGACAGGTCCGGAGCGGAATCCGGGTCGGTGACCAGGTGGAAGACCATGTAGGGGGTGGCCGCCTGGTGCGGGTAGTGGCCGGTCGCGGCGAACAGCAGCACCGCACCGAGCGCGTAGACGTCCACGGCGGGCGTCAGGGGCTTCTCACCGGCCGCCTGTTCCGGGGCCATGCAGACCGGGGTGCCCACCACCTGGTGGGGCGCGGTCAGGGACACGCTCGACTCGGCGAAGGCGGCCAGGCCGAAATCGATGATCTTCGGACCGTTGGGCCCGAGGAGTATGTTCGCCGGCTTGAGGTCACGGTGCAGCAGACCCTGCGTGTGCACGGCCGCCAGTGCCTCGGCGAGGATCGCGCCGAGCGCGGCGGTGAGGACGGACGGCAGCGGCCCGTGCGTCTCCACGTGCCGGGCCAGGTCGGGGCCGGCCACGTACTCGGTGGCCAGCCACGGCCGCTCCGTCTCCGCGTCGGCTCCCAGGAATGCCGCGATGCGCGGACCCCAGATGGTCTTGAGGACCTCGATCTCCTGCGCGAACCGCCGGCGGGACTCGGAGTCCACGACCGACGGCTTGATCACTTTCACCGCGGCGGGCTCGCCGCCGAGGGATTCCCCGAGATAGACCTGGCCCATGCCGCCCTGGCCGATCCGGCCGAGGAGTTCGAAGTCTCCCAACGAGGCCGGGTCGTCGGGATTCAGGGGCGTGATCTGCACGTATGTCCTCGAAATTCCGTTATGGCGAGGCGCCTGATCAACCGCGACGGCGCCATGGGACACGGTAGTGGATGTGGTCGCGGGCGGATGCTGGGATTGCGGGATGGAGATATCAACCTGACGCAGGTGGAGAATGTGTGGAGACTTCTCCGGCCGGGGCCTCGCCCGGTGGATGCCGAGTCGTGTCCCGGGACGGGAGCAATTGACCCCCGGTGAGCCCTCCCGCCAGCAGCCGCGCCGTCTCCTCCGCCAGTCGAGATGCCCGCCGGGCCTGCGTCCGCAGCTCCTCAACGTGCCGGAACGCCTCCCCGTATCGCCTCTGCTCCGCCAACGGCAGCAGCGGCACGCGCAGCCGACCCGGGCTGACCGTCAGGACGCTGCTGCCCGTCGAAGCACCCGCGACGTTCTCCTCCGCGCCCAGGAACCCGGCGAGGAACCAGGCGTCCAGGCGGCCGGGGTCCGGCCGGAAGAGGTGGACCTGGTGCCCGAGCAGCGCGCCTGCGTCCTCCTCTCCCGCGACCCGGGTCATCGGGCCGCCTCCGCTCGCCACAGCTCGTACCAGGACGTCGCCGGCGGCGATCACGCGAGGCGCGTCGCTGCGCAGCCCCGCCGGGTCGCCGGTGGGACCCGACCCGCGCGCGATGTCCGACGCGGTGAGGACCGCGCGAGCCGTGAGCCCGTCAGCCGTGCCGTCCCCACGGCCACGCGCGCCCTCGGGCAGTGTCCGCAGGATGGTGAGTGCTCCACCGCGAGCGAGGTCGGACGCCGTCGCCGTCCGCCACTCGCGCGCCGCGCTGCCCGAGGCGCTCCAGCCCTCGTGACCGGCAGCCCGAGCGAGGGACTTCGCGGCCCTGACGAGGTTCCGGCGGGTGGTGTCGACCTCCGCCGAGAGTTCCGCCGGATCGATGTCGGCGCGTGACGTCCTCACGTGCCGTGCGGGCGTCAGGTCCACGACATCGTCCAGCAGGTCGACCACCCCGACGGCCCGGGAGGTGCCGGGTTCGCCTTCGAACGCGTCCGGGTCGCCGGCGAACGCCTCCCATGCGCCGAGGGCCTGGGTGGTGATCCGGTCCCAGTCAAGGGAGGCGGAGCGGCTGCCGCCTCGGGTGCGCGTGCCCAGCGCCGTGCTGTTCGCGGATTCCGCCTCCGCGGTGTCGACGAAGAGCACTGTCTTGCGCTCCGCGCCGGCCGGTTCGGGCCGTTGCAGGATCCAGATCTGGAGCCCGATGTGCAGCGGTACGGCCGCGCCCGGCGGCAGGGCGACGACCGCGCGCAGCGCACCGCTGCGGACGAGCTCCGCCCGTACGCGGCGCCCCGACGCACGGCCCGCCGTGGCGGGAGGCAGGAGCAGCACCGCGTGACCCCCGGGCGTCACATGGGCCAGGGCGTGCTGCACCCAGGCCAGCTCGGACTCGGCGCGGGCCGGAACGCCGTACGCCCAGCGAGGGTCGTAGGCCAGCTCGTCGTGTCCCCAGTCGCGGACGCCGTACGGCGGGTTGCTCAGCACCGCGTCCGCGACGAGGCCGGGAAAGGCGTCCGCACGGAGGCTGTCGCCGGCGCGCACGGTGACCGTGGCGTCCGGTGCCGTCAGCATCAGGCTCACCGCGCTCCGCTGAGCCTGTACGGGCAGCACGTCCTGGCCGTACAGCTCCCGCACGCCCCGGCGGGCGGCGGCGGCCAGGAGGGAGCCGCTGCCGCAGGCCGGGTCGAGGACGCGGGCCGCAGTGCCGGGGATCAGGCGCGCGAGGAGGTCCGCGAGCGCCGTGGGCGTCCGGTACGCGCCGCTCGCCGCGCTCTCCTCCAGCTCCCGCTCCGCGAGCACGCGCAGGGCGGCCTGGCCGCCCTCCTCTCGTACACATGCGTACAGCGCGCGCAGCACCTCCGCGTCGGCCGCCTCGAAGTGGACGGCTTCCCCGCCTTCGGGTACGGCGTCGGCCACGGCCTCGGCGTCGCGTTGGGCGCGGGCGGTGAGCTCAGCGTCCGGCAACTGCGCGGCGGCGGTCAGTTCCTCGCGCGTGTGGCCGGCTGCCGCGAGGACCAGGAGCAGCAGGTCCGCCGTACCGCCGGCGGTGCGTGTGTGCAGGCGGAGGGTCGTGCGCAGCTCCTCCGACGCGGTGGCGGCCGACGTGTGGCCGCGTGAGGCGAGCCAGTCGCGCACCGCGTGGAGGTCGTACAGCGGACTGGCCTCCGTACCGCCCGCCGGCGCCGGGAAATCGTCGTGCCGGCGGCGCCAGTTGCTGACGGTGGCGCGCGTGACCCCCGCGATGCGGGAGATGTCGGCGGCGGTCACCTGGGCGGACGGCTGAGGCGCGGAGGGTGTCGCTGACTCCTCGATGGGGGACATGGCAACAACCTACAGCAGCCGTCAAATCTGTCAACGTGATTGACAGTGCTTTCAATGACATGCTTCTCTGGTGTTGCTTCCGGTTGGAAGCGCATCCCAGGCCGCGGAGCCGTGTCTTCGGCATCCCTGGCGGCCGAATCCGTTCTTTTCCCGCACCACCTCATGGGGGGGTACTCGGTCATGTCCACGCCCGTGTGGGGCCAGCAGCCGCCGGTCCCGGAACCGCCGAAGAAGAAGAGCAAGGCCGCGTCCTGCCTCGGCGCCGGCTGCCTCGGCATCGTGGGCGTCCTGGTTCTGGGCGGCGTGATGTCCGTGGCCGGCGGCAAGTCGGGCGACAAGCCCGCCGCCGAGAGCCGGGCCACCGCCTCCTCGGACTCGGGGCACGGCGCCAAGGCCGCCCCGCCGTCCGCCACTCGTAAGAAGAAGCCGCAGAAGAAGAAGCCGCAGACCGTCACCTACTCCGTGACCGGCACCGCCGGCGCCGACGTCCAGTACGGCCCGGCAGGGTCCTCCGCCCAGGGCAGCGTGCCGATGACCGTGACCAAGCCGCTGCGCGACGTGCAGTACTACTCGATCACCGCGCAGTTGCAGGGCGGCGGGCACGTCACCTGCCGGCTGAAGGTCAACGGCAAGGTCATCTCGCAGTCCACCGCCTCGGGCGGTTACAACATCGCCACCTGCGAGATCAGCAAGGACCTCTTCAGCGGCAAGTGGACCGACACGAACGCCGGTTGAGAGGCGCCCAGAGCCCTCCGCCCGCCCTCCGTGCGAGGGGGCGTCCGGCGTCTGTCCCGCCGGCCACCTCTCGCACCGTGCCCCGCCGCTCCCGCCCGGACGGTTCCGTCCGGGCCGATCCCTCAGAACCTCATTCGGGAGAACCGCTTGACCGAGACGGACGAGCCCGAACTGACCGTGTACCACCGCCACTTGGCGCAGGTGTTGAAGCGCGACGACCGGGACAACTTCCAGGCCCTGCTCGTCCAGGCCCGCCACATCACCAGCCGGTGCTACGAGACCACCCTCTACGACCACCAGCAGACGTTTCGCCTGCTGTGGCGCCACCTGGAACGCAGCGGCCATCTGAGCCGCGCCCATCAAGAGGTCCGGACGCGTCTCGCGTCGGGCAAGGCCTCGCCCGACGAGCGCGCCGAACTGGAGCTGTTCCTCACGGTCTACGCGCAGGTCCACCCCGCCGAGTGACCCGACGCCACGTCCGCACGCGGACCTCGCCGCCCAAGCCTGCCCGGTCGTGGCCCGCTTCGACCTCACGCACGAAGGAGACACCAGTGAACCGAGCCAACGTCATCGCCATCGCCGCCTGCGGGTTGACCGCCCTGTCGGTCACCGCGGCCGTCGCGGATCACGTCAGCAGCAGCTCCGCGCTGGCCGCCGCCCGCCGCCAGGCCGCCGCGGCCGACCACCGCGCCCGGCAGGCGGAGACCCGCCCGCCCAAGGTCGTCACCAAGACCGTGGACAAGCCCGTCTTCGGCCGCTCCACGCTGCTCGGAGCCTACGCGGCCGGCGTCATCTCCGGTGGCGTGTACACCGACGACGGCAACACGACCTACACCGCGACCGACAGCACCTGCTCGCAGGAGTACTCCGACATCTCCCAGCAGCCCAACGGCGGCACCGTCCACAGGGACCTCTTCATGAAGGCCTGCCTGAACAACGTCAACGACACCGCCAAGACCGACCCGGCGCCCTGACCGACGGCGCCGGATCGTCCGCGATTCCCCTGCCGAACGCCGTCCTGGCCCAAGTACTGCCCTGGGCACCGCTGTCCGTGCTCGACGACCTCGTGGAGCACGGCGGCCTGCCGGTCGAGGCACCATCGGCAACAATGGCTACTGGCGCACCTTGTCGGTCACCGCAGAACGACTCCGACAACTCCGGCAACTCCGACGACGAGCACCAGCGAGAGCAGCACCACCGTGACCCTTGCAAGCCGTTCGGTGGCGGACTGGCGGCTGCGCAGTGCCTCGATGGCGGCGGCCCAGGACGTTTCGAGCCTGGTCAGCCGTTCGTCGACCGATGCTCCAAGCGCTGTCGCGGATGACCGGGACTCCTCGGCGGCCCGGTTCACGTCGCTGAGAACGGCGGCCGTGTCCTCGCGCGCGGCGGCCGACTGGGCCTTGTGGTTCAGCCTCAGCTGCTCGGCCAGGTCGTTCCCGACGGTGTCCAGCCGGCGGCGCAGATCCTGGTTCTCCCGGGCCAGCGCCTCGTACTGTTTCCTCAGCGCGCGGGCGGTGTCCTCCTGTTCGACGGCCGCCCCGTTCACGTCCTTCCTGAGCTCGGCCAGGGACTTGTCGAGTCGCCCCACCTCTTCGGAGATGCGCTCGACCGCGCTCTGGGCCAGCGGACTGGTGAGTTGCTCGACGACATCCTGGAAGGAGGCCCACAGCGGCTGGGCGGCAGAAGACTCATCGGTCATGGGAACATCCGGTTCAGGTCGTGGATCCCGCGCAGGGCAGCGAGGACGAACCAGGACCGCTCGTCCCCGTCCGACTGCGCCGCCCGGCCCAGCAAGTGGCGTACGTATCTCTCGTTTCTCTGGCTGTGGACGGCCCGTACCGACCGAGCCACCGCGAGGTTGGCCGTGTCCTCGGCCTCTTCTTCGGCCGCACGTTCGCGCAGGTCCTCCAGACGGGCGGTCGCGCGCGCCAGTGCCTCGGTGGTCCGGTCGGCGTACCGGGACGCCACCGCGCACTGCTGCCCGGCGTCGGCTTCGGCCTTGGCCAGGCGGGCGGTCGCGGAGCCGGCGTGCTCGCGCAGGGTGGTCCGGATCCAGGCCGGCATGTGCGTGCCGACGCCGGTCATCCGCTCGTAGCAGTGGTCCGGGGTCTCCGAGTTCCGTACGAAGCGTTTCCACCACCCCTGTTCGCACAGCTCGCAGCAGCCGCACAGCTCGTCGTACTTCTCCCGTATCCTTGTGCTCAGGTCGTGTGGCGGCTGCCACGGCGCCTCCGCCCCTTCGAGGGTCTCCCGCCATTCGGCCCACGCCCTGCGGGCGGCCTCCGTCCAGGCGGCGCGCTCCTCCTCCTGCTTCGCGCGGACCAGGTTGCCGCGCATCTCCGGGGCTTCCGGGCGGACGTAGACGACCGGCCAGCGGGTGAGTCTCTTCAGGCTCTTCCGCAGCGCCCCGGCCTTCCGGGAGGCGGCCTTGGCCGCCTCCTGGGCCCGGTCCAGGAAGGCGAGCGCCTCCTCGTGCTCGCGCTTCGCCCGCCGCTGGGCCTGTGCCGCTGCCTTCAGTGCCTGCTCACGGCGTCTGACGTTGTCACGTACGACCATCTCGACCCTGGCGGCGATCTCCGCCGCGGCCAGATGCCTGCGGTCGGGGTCGGAGTAACGGGCGATGGTGTCGCTCAGCCTGCGCAGCAGCTCGTCACAGACGGGGGCCACCGCCTCGGCGTAGCCGGGGTCGCTGTCCAGCAACTCCTTCCAGGAGTCGCCGATCTCGACCGGGAACAAGGCGCTCGGTGCGACCGGGGGCAGCTCCGACACCAGCCACTGGTCCGCGTAGTGCTCCTGGACGGCCACGATCACCCGGTCGCGGGTCCAGCCGGGGGAGCCGGGCTCGCCGAGCACCGCGGGCAGGTGCCTGCGCACGCTGTCCCCGCTGAACGCCCGGGTGAACACCAGGCTGAAGCGGTGCGCCTGTTCACCCCAGCCGAGCAGGAAGGGGTTCTCGGTGATCGCCGGGTCCCGGACCATCTCGGCGAACTGGTCCGCCGACACGACGAACACGACATGGTCCACGACGGGGGCGTAGACGGCCAGCAGTGCCCTGGCCGCCTCCCGTTCCTCGGCTCCGGCGCCGTGCAGCCCCGGCAGGTCGAAGACCCGCAGGTCCGTCCTCCGCTCGGGGCCCGCGAAGCGGTCCGGCAGCCCGATTTCCAGCGGCCGGGCCCGCGGCTCCCAGCGCAGCCGGTCTCCGGTGGCGCCGGTCCGGAACGACCTCAGCCGCTTCTTCAGCTGCCCGGAGGTCAGCCAGGCGGTTTCCCGTTGCCCGCCGGACGCGTCGTCCGGGTCCTCGTAGGCCAGCGACCATCGGTCAGGGTCCCCGGAC
The DNA here is from genome assembly GCF_047340315.1 of Streptomyces sp. AF1A. NCBI lineage: Bacteria > Bacillati > Actinomycetota > Actinomycetes > Kitasatosporales > Streptomycetaceae > Streptomyces > Streptomyces sp. AF1A. The sequence goes on along the minus strand of NZ_JBLEBI010000001.1, from coordinate 52,871 downwards.
CACTGGTAGCGGATGGGCACCGGCGTCGCCGACCGGCCGCGGCCCCGTCCGGCCCGCAAGGGGACGGCAGCCTCGGCCGCAGCCTCCGGGTCGGTCACGCCGAGCAGCCTGAGCAGCAGGGTCGTCTTGCCCACCTGGGAGTCCCCGAGCACCATCACATGGGCGAGATCGGACTGCTCCATAGCCTCGTCCACGCCCCGCAGCCGGGCCCGCAGCTGTGCGACGGCCTCGGCCGACCACGCCCAGCGCAGCCGGTCGAGGTCAGCCGAGTTCGTCATGGCCGAGCGCCTCCAGCATGCGCTCGCGGTAGCTTTCCACCGCACGCGTGGCCGACACCAGCCGGAACTGGCCGTTGAGTTTGCTGTCCGCCCCCAGCGCCTGCTGCAGCCGGGCCTCAAGGATCTCCCGGGTCACACGGAGCAGTTCGTCCACGTTCTCCAGCACCTGCCGCTCCGCCGCCTCCCGGTGCCGGGCCAGCAGCGTCCTGGCCAGACGGCTGCGCTCGGCCATCGCGTTGTTCCCGGCGTTGAGGAGCGTGGCTCCGACGACACCGACGCCGAGCGTGGTGAGCAGCAGCCCCGAGGCGGCCGCACCCATCCCGGCCGTCCTCGTGCCTCCAGCGAACAGACCTGCCGAGAGTTGTCCCACGTTCGCGAGCAGGTCGATGTCCTCGTCGACGAACCGTTCCGTGCCCAGCAGGAGGCCGACGGTGCCCAGGAGCGCCTTGCGCTCGTCCGCGAGGCCGCGCAGCGCGTGGGACAGCTCTTCGGGCGACTTGGTCGTCTCCAGCGACCCGTCGGGCATCGCGAGCTCACCGACCGCGAAGGCCCGGGCGTCGAGCGTCATGTACGGCAGCGCCTTGACGGCCTCGCTCAGCTGCCCTCCGACCTTCACGACGGGTGACGCGGTGCCCTTGGCGGCGTCCTGGGCGGCGTCCGGTTGCGCGTCGGCGCCGTCGACGGGGGGCCGGCCCGTCAGCACCAGTGCGACATCCCGGTCGAGACGGCCCTGGGTCAGCGACCCGGTGAAGGCTGCCAGACGGACCTGGCGCTGGACCTGGACGGTCGCCTCGATGCTGCCCAGGTAGGCGGCGTTGGGCCCGGGCAGCCCCGGCAGCTCCGACTCCGCAGGCGTCAGCCACGCCTGCCTCACCAGCTCGGCCAAGCGTTCGTCGCGCTCGTCCCTGCGCAGCCGGAGGAACTCGCCGGTCCGGCGGGCTCCCTCCCTGAACCCTCCGCCGTCACGCAACAGCTGCGTCAACCTGGCCGAAGCCCGCTCCATGTGCCGGCCGTAGTGCTCGGCCACCCTGGCGGTGAGCGTGCGCCGCAAACCGTCGCTCGCCTCGTCGTACTTTTCCAGCAGTCCCTGGATCTGGTCGGCGACCTCGCTGTCGAGGGCCTTGCGGTCACGTACCGCCCTCGCCGATCTGAGGACACCCGCCAGATCCGACCGGATCAGCGCGCGCATCAGATCGGTCTCCAGCCGCCGGCTGTCCCGGGCGCTGCCGCGCTTGGCGTCGATGCGCGCCCTGAGCGTGTCGATCCAGCCCTTGGGACTGCTGCCGTCCTTGCCGACGGGTACGACGTCCACCGGGTCGACCCCGAAGACCTCCACCGCGCGGGCGGTGCGCTCCTCGATCGCGTCGGGCGTGGACGCCTCGCAGCGGGTCACCGCCACCACCAGGTGCAACTCGTCCTCGTCCCGGCGCAGCAGGCTCAGCAGTTCGGGCTGTCCGGCGTTGGCCAGCCGGCGTTCGTCGGCGACCAGGAGCGCAGCCGGGCTGGTGGCCAGGACGATCTTCATCAGATCCTGCCAGTGCTCCTGCGCCCGGCCCCGCTCCAGGCCGGGCAGCAGCACGAAACCGGTACCCTCCAACTGCCAGAAGCTCAGGGGCACTTCGAGCTGGGTGAGCAGCACCCGGGCATCCTGGCTCTTCACATGCCGACGCCACTCCTCGCGCTGCTCGGCGGAGTAGTACTGCTTCTCCACGAGCCGGCCGCTGCGCTCCGCGTCGGCGCCGGGCCGCCGGAAGACCACCACTCCGCGCGGCTCCTGGAGGCCGGCCCGCTCGACGATGGCGACCGGGCACTTCTCGCCCAGGCCGGTGTTGTCCTCGAGCCAGGTGTCCGTGCCCGGATAGAGGTTGCGGGCGAGCAGGGTCTTTCCGGCTCCCTGCTCGCCGGCGATCGAGACGAACTGGTGCTCGCCGAGCGAGCTCAGCACGTAGAGCTGCCGCACCAGAACCAGCCAGTCGCTGTTGTCGGCGCCTCTGATGTCGAGTTCCACACCGAGCCGCATCAGGGCCATGGCGAGCCCTTGCAGCAGCCGCTCCGCCTTGACGAAACGGCCGTCGGCGTCTTCCTGTTCGTCCATGTCCCTGCCCTCGGGGGAATCGTGTGGGAGAACTGCACGGCGACGCAGGAGCGGCTGCCCGTGCGTGCGTCGTCACGGTGGGTCGCGTGCCGGGGAGGTGCGAACGGCGCGCGAGGTTCTGCAGGGGGAGGCGTCCAGTATGGCCTTAAACCGCCGGTGAATACAGGGAGTTGAGCCAGGTTCCGGTCGTTTTGCGCTGCGGATCCCGCTACGGTGGTCGGCAGCGGTCAGGCGATTGTGCGAGTGGGGAGCGGCATGACGCAAGGAGCAGGCCCGAAGATCCGGTTCTTCACCGACGCGGAGGTCGGCGAGGAGATCGTCAGGATCGTGACGGACAACGGCGGCGACATCCTGTCCAAGGGTCCCGCGGAGGATCCGGGAAGGTTCGCCTTCGACTTCGGCACGGTCACCGCCGTGGTGACGCTGGCCAGTGCTCTGCTGTTCAAGGAGCCGGTGATTCCCGAGCTGTGTCGCCTGCTGCGCCGACGCGGCGACGGTCAGAAGGTGGTCATCGAGGGCCCGCACGGCCGGGTCGAACTCGGATCCGGCGAACGGCCGTTGGGGGAGAGCGAGATCAGGGCGGCCGTGGAACTGGTGGCGGGCGCGGGGCGGGCGCCGGAAGGCGACGGCCGGGTTCCGGACACGGCGAACGAGTGACGACCGGGTTCGGGACGTCGCGGGTGAGTGACGATCGACTTCGGGGGACGACGAATGAGTTCTGGATACGGTGAGTTCGACCCCAAGTTCCCCGGGATCTCCCTCCACGCGGACTCCGCCGCGGCCTGGGAGCGGATCGTCCGCTACTCCCTCGGCCCCGAGACCCCTGATCTCGGCGCCGCATCCACGCCCGACGCGTTCCTGGACGCGGTCTCCAGCCTGAGTGTGACGATTCACGAACTGCGCCACTTCCACGACTTCCTGATCTCGGACTACGGCGCCCGGCTCGTGCGGGCCCGGCTCCAGGTCGTACTGAACATGCTGGAGGTCGTGCAGGCGTTCCGGCGTCTGGACACCTGGCGGGACGCCAACGTCGTCCTCACCCCACTGTCCGACTGGTGCCGGCTGGACCCGGAGCAGCGGCGGGCGGAGATCGACGGCCTCAACTGGGCCGGCGCCCACTACTGCCCGCCCGAACTGCCCTACTTCGCCGACGGCTGGTCGCCGCCCGATCGCGCGCTGGCCGGCGCGCACGACGTCTCCTGGGAGGTGCTCGCCCGGCAGCTCCAGTTCTGCGGCTACTACCAGGAGCGCGTCCGCCGGCTCAACGGCAAGCCGGAAGGGCTGGAACAGGCGCCGTACTACCCCCAGCAGTTCGCGGAGGCGTCGGCGATCCTCTGCCAGCAGGCGGAGATCATGAGCGCCTGGGACGCGGAGACCGCCAACGGATTCACCGCCATGCTCCTCGCACCGGGAAACCGCTACGGCATGGCACTGGCGCATGTCGGTCTCCTCTTCCGCAAAAGGGGCCGGGTGGACGCGCGCCTGGTCGCGGCCTTCCTGGGCTGGTGCCTCTTCGGCAACTACGCATCAGGCACGGACGCGTTCCCGGTCGTACGCTTCGCCAGACTGGGCCAAGTGCTCCTGGAGAACCCCGACAAGGCAATCCCCACCACCGCTCCGCGAACCCCCCGCGACTGGCACCGTCTCTTCGGGCGCTGGGACGAACTGACGGACCAGCCCGCCACGATGGACGACCTGGGCCGCTCGGTTCGCGAGATGGAACTGTCGTTCGCCAAAGTTCGCGCGAGAGTGGCCGAAACGTCCCGGGATGAGCCGTATGGCGACTTTCTGGCCGGTATCGGCCAGATCGTCCGGGCGCGTTCTGCGATGGTGGACCAGTTCCTGACCGATCCCGGCGCCTACCTGAGCCCCGCCGACTACCGTCTGAACATGGACCGCTGGACGGCGGCCCCCGTGAAGATCACGGTACCTGCGAACTCCGCGCTCATCGACGTGGACGAGGACCGGTGGACGGTGTACGCCTCCCAGCAGGACGAGACGGGCCGCACCCTGGTCACCGTCATGGGCCTCCGTGAGCCCCTGCGGGGAACCCACCACATCGATCCCGAGCTCGCCTTCCAGGTCTACAACCTGAGCAGCGTGGCCGACGTCCTGATCGGCCCCTGTCCCCCTGACGTCAGCCCTCTGGACCGCATGTTCGCGGAGACGCTGCTGGGCGTCCGCACACTGCCTCTCATCAGCTGACAGGGCCAGGCGGACCGCTCGGGATGCTCGCGATCTCGTCGATTCCCCGCCACCGCGTCCGTCGGCACGTCGCCGCGCTGACCGGCGACCCGTACTTCCGGGATCCTCGCCTAGGGTCTAACCAGCGAGCGAGTACAAGCGGCGGCGGAAGCCGCCAGACGGGGGGCGTGACAGGTAATGGCCCAGCCGCCCCTCCTGTGCGATGTCATCGACATCAAGGAGTCCATCTCCACCTCGGACTTCGTGCTGTCCCTGACTTTCTGCCGCAACCCAGGCGGCACGACGACAGGGCGCAACGAGGACATGGGCTTCACCGTGACCCTCGCCGACGACGAGGAGGTCGAGCAGCGGCTGTACGAGGACGCAGGGTGGAAGTACACGCCCCCTCCGCCTCCCGCCCCGCCCGGGTATCACCGGTTCTCCCTGGTGCACGACGAGTTCGCAGGGGCCGGTTTCGAGGACGGGCGGTACGCGGGTCTGCGCTCCCACCCGCCTGAGGGCTGCCAACCGGAGGACTGGGGCTGCTTCGCCCTGACGTGCGAGCGCCCGAAGAAGACCCTGCTGGACGCGGTGACGAGTACGGTGGCGAAGATTCGCCGCGAGCACGGCCTGGTCATGAACAGCATGGGCATCGAGAAGCCTCAGGAGTGGCTCGGCAACGACAAGAACGGCTACGCGGCGCAGATTGTGGGACATCTGCTGCTCTTGGCCGCTCACCGGGCCTCCCTCTTGGGGTACAGGCGCAAGGATCTGATCCGTCTGCTTGACGCGACCGGCGTGGAGTAGACGGGGGCGACCACACGTCGGTGAACCGGGCGTCGTCACGGTCCGTATCCCTTCTCCGTGAGAGGATCCTTCCCCATGAGCGCATCCCCCGCGGTGAGAGGACTGCGCGCCGCGGTGTTCGCCGCGGTGTGCGTGCTGCTCGCTGCCGCGGGGCACGGGATGGCCATGGGGGACATGCCGCCGCTGTGGGCCGACGGCGCCGGCTTTCTCGCCGTGTTCGCGCTCGGCTCGGCGCTCGGTGGGCGGGAGCGGTCGCTGCCCGGTATCGGCGCGGCCATGCTGCTCACCCAGGCGGGCCTGCACCTCGGCTTCGGCGCGGCTCATCAGAGCCACAGCGGGACTGGCCTGGCCGGGATGCCGGCCGTGTCCGGCCTCGCCGGGATGCCGGCCCTGCCGGGGCACGCCATGGTCGGAATGTCCGGGCACCTACTGTCCGGGCACGCCATGGCCGGCATGACCGGGTACCCCATGGCCGGCATGTCAGGGCACCCCATGGCTGCCATGGCCGGTATGCCCGGCATGCAGGGGGTCGCGGTGCACGGGCACACCGTTGCCCACGCCACCGTCGCCCATCTCCTCGCCGCCCTCGTCGCCGCCTGGTGGCTGCGGCGGGGTGAGGCCGCGCTCTGGTCGTTGCTGCGGCGGACCGCCGCGCTCGTGCCCGGGCTCGTCGCCTGGTGGCGGGACGCCCCGCTGCCCGCTCCCGCCGGACCGGTGCTGCCTGTTCAGGCCGGTCCCGAGCCGCCCCGCAAGGTGCCGCTGCGGCATGCGGTCACCCGGCGTGGGCCCCCTGTCCCGATCCCGTACTCGCTCTGACACCCCTCACACGTCACTCGTACGGAGATCGAAACAGCCATGTCCATCTCACGCATCACGCTGCGCCGCGCCGGGACCGTCACCGCCGTCGCCGCCGCCTCGGTCCTGCTCGCCGCCGGTGCCGCCTCCGCGCACGTCACCGTCCACCCGGAGAGCTACGCCAAGGGCGCCACCGACGGCGTGCTGACCTTCCGCGTCCCCAACGAGGAGGACAGCGCCTCCACCACCAAGGTCCAGGTCTTCCTGCCCACCGACCACCCCGTCCTCGGCATCATGGTCCACCCGCAGGACGGCTGGACCGCCAAGGTCACCACCACCAAGCTCAAGACGCCGGTCAAGACCGACGACGGCACCATCAGCGAGGCCGCGTCCCAGATCACCTTCACCGGCGGGAAGATCGGCGCCGGGCAGTACGAGGACTTCGACGTCGCCTTCGGCCAGCTGCCCGAGGACGCCGACCAGTTGGTCTTCAAGACCCTGCAGACGTACTCCGACGGCAAGGTCGTCCGCTGGATCGAGGCGCCGACCAGTGGCGACGACGAGCCGGAGAACCCGGCGCCGGTGCTGAAGCTCACCGCCGACGACGCCTCCGCGGCCGCCGCCCCGGCCAAGACCGGCACCGCCACCGCCAAGGCGGCCGACGTGAGCGACTCCACGGCCCGTGGGCTCGGCATCGCCGGCCTGGTCGTGGGTGTCCTCGGCCTCGCGGCCGGCGCCTTCGCGCTCGTACGGAGCCGGTCGGCTCGGTCGTAGGGTTCCTCGTCCGGCAAGGACGCGCCTGCGCGCAGTCGTGGTCATGGGTCCGGTCCGGCGGCATGCCTGCCGGTCCGGGCCCTTCGCCATGCCGGGCGCGCCCTGCCGCAGCGCCCCGCCGTCCGGCGTAGTGGAAAAGTGATGGCGTCCGCGTGGCGCACGGTCAGGATGGGCGCGTGTCGCAGAGCCGAGTGATCGAAGGTGCGCCGATGGGTCCGTCCGAGTCGGGGCATGCCGCCCGCGTGTCCGCCTGCGCCGCCGTAGGAGCGCGACTGGCCCAGCTCAGCGACCGACGGCTGCGGGACGCGGTCGCCGCCGCGCCGGAGCTCGGGTCCGGCGTGGGTGGCAGGTCGGCCGCGATGGAGGTCCAGGGGACACCGGTGTTCGTCAAACGCGTGCCGCTCACGGATCTCGAGTTGGCCGCGGACCATGTCAGGTCGACCGCCAACCTGTTCCGGCTGCCCCTCTTCTACCAGTACGGCGTCGGCTCGTCCGGCTTCGGAGCCTGGCGGGAGCTGGCCGCACACGAGTTGACCACCGGCTGGGCGCTGAGGAACGAGTACGCGGGGTTTCCGCTGCTGTATCACTGGCGGGTCCTGCCGGACAGTCCGCCCGTCGGCTTCGCCGATGCGCTCGGCGGCGTCGAGGGGGCCGTCGCGCACTGGGACGGGTCATCAGCCGTGCGCCGGCGGCTGGAGGCCATAGGGAAGGCCTCGTACAGCCTGGTTCTCTTCCTGGAGCATGTGCCGCGCACGCTCTCCGCGTGGCTCCGCGACGCCCGGGACGCGGGTGGTGCCCAGCAGGCCGGGCGAGGGGACGGCTCGGCGGCGTACCGGTGGGTGGAGGATGCGCTGGTGCGCGGCACGGAGTTCATGAGTGGCCGCGGGCTGGTGCACTTCGACGCGCACTTCGACAACCTGCTCACCGACGGCCGCCAGGTGTACTTCGCGGACTTCGGGCTCGCGCTCAGCCGCGACTTCGAACTCTCCGCGCGGGAGCGGGAGTTCCTCGCTGACCATCTGGTGTACGACCGGTCGTACGCCCCCACCCACCTGCTGCGGCACCATCTCCCGGAGGAGGTGCGGGGCGGGGCGGGGCCCGGGGACTTTCTGCGCGCCTGGGTCGCGGGGCGCCGGCCCGGCAGTGTGCCGTCCGGTCTCGCCGGGGTCATCGACCGGCACGCGCCGCACGCCGTCGTCCTCGACGACTTCCACCACCGGCTGCTCACGCGGAGCAAGCGCACCCCCTTTCCCGCGGCCGAGGTACGGCGGGCGCTGCTCACCGTGGCCGGGTCCGGGCGCTGAGACCCTACCCGGCACGGGGTCACCCCGCCGCCAGCTCCACCACCCGGGGCTCCACCGCGGCCTGTCCCGCCGTGGCCCCGGCTGCCGCGGACCGTCCCGCCGCAGCCACACCCGCAGCCTGTCCAGCCGCAGCCGCAGCGGTAGCCGCCGTCACAGCTGCCTGCCCTGCCGGGCCTTCCTCCGCCGTCGTGTGCGCGGTGCGCCACAGCCACAGCACGTCCCGGCCGAAGGACCACATCAGCGAGCCCAGCGCCAGCAGGACGATCGCGAGGTTCGCCCCGTGCGGCAGCAGCTCCGCGCCCGCGACCAGCAGGCAGACGCCCTGCATCGCGGCGACGGTCTTGCGGGCGAAGGACGCGGGGAGCGGGGCGTTCAGCCAGGGGGCGACGCGGGCGGCGGCGACGAAGGCGTAGCGCATGCCGCCGATCAGGAGGACCCAGGGGCCGAGCTGCGTGGCGACGTACACGCTCAGCACCAGGATGAGGAACGCGTCGACCTCCATGTCGAAGCGCGCGCCGAGCGCGGACGAGGTGCCCGTGCGGCGGGCGACCTTGCCGTCCACGCCGTCCAGGAGGAGGGCGACGGCGGTCAGGCCGACCAGCAGCGTCACCGGCGGCGCGCTCTCGAAGGAGTCGGCGACCAGGGCGGTCACCCCGCCGACCAGGGTGGCCCGGCCGAGCGTGACGCGGTTCGCGGGGCCGAAGGAGCTGAGCCGGGAGCGGTGCAGGGCTCGGGAGAGGACCGCCCAGCTGGCGAACGCGAAGGCGAGCCCGGTCAGCCACCCGGCCGGTCCCATGCCGATCGCCGTGCCGAGCAGCGCGAGCAGCAGGATCTGGATGCCCGCTCCCACAGCGGTCTCCTGCTGGATCCTCGCGTCGTACGTGTTGTTCAGGGCCACCGCACACCCTCCGGCCGAGTGACAGAGTCGATCAACGCCGCGTACTGTGCGCGGCCTGTGCACTTCTCGGTACGTGAACAACTTCCCGATCGTTCAGGAGGATGCCGATGAACCGTTCGGCCCGCGCGTTCTGGCTCCGCTCACCCGGCCACGGCGAGCTGCGTGACGTCACCCTCGAGGGGCCCGGTGAGGGGCAGGTCCTGGTCCGCGCCCTGTACTCCGGGGTGAGCCGGGGCACGGAGACCCTGGTCTTCCGCGGCGGGGTGCCGGAGAGCCAGCACGCGGTGATGCGGGCGCCGTTCCAGGAGGGCGACTTCCCGGGCCCGGTGAAGTACGGCTATCTGAGCGTCGGCGTCGTGGAGGAGGGACCGGACGCGCTGCGGGGCCGTACGGTCTTCTGTCTGTATCCGCACCAGAGCCGTTACGTCGTTCCGGTGAGCGCCGTCACCGTGGTGCCCGAGCGGGTGCCCGCCGAGCGGGCCGTTCTCGCCGGGACCGTGGAGACCGCCGTGAACGCCGTGTGGGACGCGACGCCGCTGATCGGCGACCGGATCGCGGTGGTCGGCGGCGGCATGGTCGGCTGTTCGGTGGCCGCGCTGCTCGCCCGCTTCCCCGGCGTGCGGCTGCAACTCGTCGACGCCGACCCGGCCCGTGCGAAGACCGCCGAGGCGCTCGGGGTCGACTTCGCCGCGCCCGCCGACGCGCTCGGCGACTGCGACCTGGTCGTGCACGCCAGCGCCACCGAGGCCGGCCTCACCCGCGCCCTCCAACTCCTGGCCCCGGAGGGCACCGTGGTGGAACTGAGCTGGTACGGCGACCGGCGCGTCACCCTCCCGCTCGGCGAGGCGTTCCACTCGCGCCGGCTCACCGTGCGCAGCAGCCAGGTCGGCACCGTGTCCCCGGCCGCCCGCCCCGGGCGCGGCTACGCCGAACGGATGGCTCTCGCCCTCGACCTGCTCGCCGACCCGGCGCTGGACGCGCTCATCACCGGTGAGAGCGCTTTTGACGAACTCCCGGACGTCATGCCCCGGCTCGCCTCCGGGGAGATCCCCGCGCTGTGCCATCGCATCCGGTACAGCGACCCGGCCTGACCTGAGAAAAGGGTGAGAGGACGCTGAACGCGGGGAAGCGAGGAGCCGTACTACACGGCATCCCCCGGCAGGCAAGGGCAAGGGGGGCCAGACGCGCCGCACCTGGAGGGTCGTCCGTTGTTCAGCATCACCGTCCGCGATCACATCATGATCGCCCACAGCTTCCACGGCGAGGTGTTCGGGCCCGCTCAGCGACTGCACGGCGCCACGTTCCTCGTGGACGCGACATTCCGCCGCGCACAGCTGGACGAGGACAACATCGTGGTCGACATCGGTCTCGCGACGGAGGAACTGGGCGCCGTCGTCGCGGAACTGAACTACCGCAACCTCGACGAGGAGCCCGAGTTCGCCGGCGTCAACACCTCCACCGAGTTCCTGGCGAAGGTCATCGCCGACCGGCTCGCCGAACGCGTTCACAAGGGCGCCCTGGGCGAGGGCGCCAAGGGGCTCTCCGGCATCACGGTCACGCTCCACGAGTCGCACATCGCCTGGGCGAGTTACGAGCGTGGCCTGTGACCGAAGTGACCCTGCACAAGGCCGAGAAGGCGCGGCTGACCTACGTGCCCGCGCAGTCCGCACCCGCCGAGAACGCCGGAATCATCCCCATGTCCCTGCGCACCGTGCACTTCGTCATGCCGGGCGGCGTCGACGACCCGGCCGCCCCGAGCGGCGGCAACGCCTACGACCGCCGGGTCTGCCTCGACCTGCCCGGCTTCGGCTGGCAGGTCACCCGGCACGCCGCCGGCGGCACCTGGCCCCGCCCGGGCGGGCAGGACCGTGCGGCCCTCGCCCGCACGCTGCGCGAACTGCCCGACGACAGCGCCGTGCTGCTCGACGGGCTGGTCGCCTGCGGAGTCCCGGAGATCGTCGTCCCCGAGGCCGAACGGCTGCGGACCGCCGTCCTGGTGCACCTGCCGCTCGGCGACGAGACCGGCCTCGACCCGGCCGTCGCCGCCGACCTCGACACCCGCGAGCGCGCGGTGCTGCGGGCGGCGGGCACGGTGATCGCCACCAGCGACTGGGCGGTGCGCCGGCTCGTCTCCCACCACGGACTCGCCCCCGACCGGGTGCACGTGGCCGCCCCCGGCGCCGACATCGCGCCCCTCGCGCCCGGCACCGACGGCGTCTCCCACCTGCTGTGCGTGGCCGCCGTCACCCCGCGCAAGGGCCAGCACCGGCTCGTGGAGGCGCTCGCGGCGGTCCGGGACCTGCCGTGGACCTGCGCGCTGGTCGGCGGCCTCGGGCACGACCCCGAGTACGTCGCCCACCTGCGGGACCTGATCGCCCGGTACGGCCTCACCGACCGGCTGCGGCTGACCGGTCCGCGCTCCGGCGCCGACCTTGATGCCGAATACGCCGCCGCCGACCTGATGGTCCTCACCTCCTACGCCGAGACGTACGGCATGGCGGTCACCGAGGCCCTCGCCCGGGGCATCCCGGTCCTCGCGACCGACGTCGGCGGCCTGCCCGAGGCGGTCGGCCGCGCCCCCGACGGCGGAGTGCCCGGCATCCTGGTCCCGCCGGAGGACCCGGCCGCGCTCGCCGCCGAACTGCGCGGCTGGTTCGGCGAGCCCGACGTGCGCCGCCGCCTGAAGGCCGCGGCCCGTGGCCGCCGCGCGGCGCTCGACGGCTGGGCGGCCACCGCCCGAAGCCTGGCCGGAGTCCTGCAGCGACTCCCCGAGGCACCGAGGAGGGCGGCATGAGGGGCTCGGAGACCGTGAGGAGCGGACCGGTTCCGGCGGAGGCCGGGGCGAGCGTGGTGGAGCGTGTGGCCGACGGGGCGCGGGCGGTGGCTTGCGTGGCACCGAGGAGGGCGGCATGAGGGGCTCGGAGACCGTGAGGAGCGGACCGGTTCCGGCGGAGGCCGGGGCGAGCGGGGTGGAACGCGTGGCCGAGGAGGCGCGGGCAGCGGACGGACCGCGGGGCGAGGCGGCCGGTGCCGACGGCGCCTGCGTGCCGGTCATCGCCGGTGCCGGGCCCGTGACCAGGCCCGGTGAGCGGGCCACCGTACGGCTGCGGGACGGTGGCCCCGAGGAGCCGCCGCGGTACGCGCCCGAGTGGCTGCAGCTGCGGGAGGGCGCCGACGCGGCGGCCCGGGCGCAGGGGCTGCTCGACGTGTTGCGCGCGCGGCTGGCCGAGCTGCCCGGCGGGCTCGTCGTGCACGACCTGGGCTGCGGCACCGGGTCGATGGGCCGCTGGCTGGCGCCCCGGCTGGACGGCGCCCAGCACTGGGTGCTGCACGACCGGGACCCCTATCTGCTGCACTTCGCCGCCGTGGCCTCGCCGCGCTCCGCCGCCGACGGCAGCCACGTCACCGTCGAGACCCGCCGCGGCGACGTGGCCCGGCTGACCCCGGACGCGCTGGCCGGGGCCTCACTGGTGACCGCGTCCGCGCTGCTCGACGTCCTCACCCACGAGGAGGTCGCCACCCTCGCCGACGCCTGCACCGGGGCCGACTGCCCCGCGCTGCTCACCCTGTCCGTCGCCGGGCGCGTCGAACTCACCCCCGCCGACCCGCTGGACACCGAGATCGCCGAGGCGTTCAACGCCCACCAGCGGCGCGACGGGCTGCTCGGCCCCGACGCGGTCACCGAGGCCTGCGAGGCGTTCGCCGCGCGCGGGGCGACCGTACGGCTGAACCCGAGCCCGTGGCGGCTAGGCCCCGAGGACTCCGCGCTGATCGAGCAGTGGCTGCGCGGCTGGGTGGGCGCGGCCGTCGAGCAGCGGCCCGAGCTGCGCGAGCGGGCCGAGTCCTATCTGCAGGCGCGGCTCGCCGCCTGCGCGGCCGGTGAGCTGCAGGCCGTCATCCACCACACGGACCTGCTGGCGCTGCCCCGGACGACGGACGGCGCGTCATGAGCGCGCGCACCGCGGGCATCGCGACGACGGCCGCCCGGCCCGCGGAAGGCGGCCCGCGCCCGGTCGTCACGCTCCTTCAACCGCCGTCGTACGCCCCTCCCGCGCCCCCGGAGACCCCCGTGCGCCGGCGCCTGAACACCCGCGCCCTGCGCACCCACTTCGGCACCGTCGCCGGCGCCCTCATCCTCGCCGTGCTCCTGTGGCGGCTGGGCACCGGAGTGCTCCTGGACGGGCTCCGGCGGATCGACACCGCGACCGTGCTGGCGGCGCTCGGCATCGGTGCGGTCACCACCGTGTTCAGCGCGTGGCGCTGGCAGTTGGTGGCCCGCGCGCTGCGCATCAGGCTGCCGTTCGGGGCCGCCGTCGGCGACTACTACCGCGCGCTGTTCCTCAACGCGGCCCTGCCCGGTGGAGTCCTCGGCGATGTGCACCGGGCCGTGCGGCACGGGCAGAGCGCCGGTGACCTCCGGCGCGGCGTGAAGGCGGTCGTCCTGGAGCGGGTCGCCGGGCAGATCGCGCTGGCGGTCAGCGGCGCGGCGCTGCTGCTGACCCTGCCGTCCCCGGTCCGCGCGCAGGTCCGCAGCTTCGCCCCGCCGGCGGCGCTCGCGGCCGCCGGCGCGTTCGCCGTCGTCCTCGCCCTCCGGCTGAACCGCCCGCCCGGCCGGCGCGGCGGCGCGCTGGGCCGGACCCTGCGCGAGGCACGCCAGGGCCTGCTGTCCCGGCAGGCCGGACCGGGGGTCGCGCTGTCCTCCGCCGTCGTGCTGGCCGGGCACCTGGCGATGTTCGTCGTGGCCGCCCGCGTCGCCGGCTGCGCCGCCCCCGTCTCGGTGCTCCTCCCACTCGCCGTCCTCGCCCTGGTCGCCATGGGCCTGCCCCTGAACGTCGGCGGCTTCGGCCCCCGCGAGGGCGTCACCGCCTGGGCGTTCGCCGCGGCCGGCCTCGGCGCGAGCACCGGAGTCGCCGTCGCCGTCGTGTACGGCGTGCTGAGCTTCGTGGCGAGCCTGCCGGGCGCCGCCGTCCTGGTCGCGCGCTGGTACGCGAACCTGCGCGCGGGGGACCGCGAGGCAGCCCCCGTTCGGGCGCGTGAGGCCGGCGACGCCCCCCGGGCGGACTACCCGCGCCCCCCGGAGGAGGTCAGCAACTCGAAATACGGCTTGAAGGAATCGGCCAGGCTCTCCAGCAGTACCCTCCCCTTTTCCGCCGAGCCCAGGGAAGGGCGGCCGATGACGCCCGACTCGGTGTAGGCGGACATTCCCACGGTGAGCAGCTGACGGCGGTCGTCGGCGGTGAAATCGGCGGACTCGTATCCAGGGCGGACGAATTCGGGATGAGCGTGCAGCAGAATCGAGGTCTCGATTTCACCCGCGTGCATGTCGGTGAGCAGCGAGGTGGTGACGCCGGCCCGCTCCCGCGCCGCCTCCCAGTCCTCGGCGGCCGGGAAGAGTGCCGCCTTTTCCCCACGCGCCGAGGCCTCCTGGACTACGTTGCCCAGCACGTAGTTGCCGCCGTGGCCGTTGACGACGACGAGCGCGTCGACCCCGGAACGGCGCAGCGACGCCGCGATGTCCGAGACCACCGCGTGAAGGGTGACGGCGGAGATGCTGACGGTCCCCGGCCAGGCCGCGTGCTCGTGCGAGCAGGAGACCGTCACCGGAGGAAGGAGGTGCACCGGGTACGCCGCGGCGATCTCCCGCGCCACGGCACACGCGACCAGCGTGTCGGTCGCCAGCGGAAGGAACGGACCGTGCTGTTCGAAGCTGCCCACGGGAAGGACGGCCACTTGTGTTGAAACGTCCGCCCCCCGCGTCCGTACGTCTTCCGTAGTGTCCGTCGGCACCACCCCGAAGCCGGCAGTGCGCGCGCCCGAACCACTCATCTTTTCCACGGCCTTTCGTCTCTGCTTAGGAATCAGATCATGACAGAAAACATCGGCGTCCTCGGCAAGAAGTCCCCGCGGCGTTCGGGCGCGGAACGCGTCGTGAATACGCCGCTGCCCACCGTGTACGGGAAATTCCAGGCGATCGGCTACCTGGACCACGACCGCGGCGACGAGCAAGTCGCCCTGGTGTACGGCGAGATCGGCTCCGAGAGCGTCCTCGTCCGGCTGCACTCGGAGTGCCTGACCGGGGACGCGTTCGGCTCCCGGCACTGCGAGTGCGGCGACCAGCTGGAGGCGGCGATGCGTGCGGTCGTCGCCGAAGGCAGCGGCGTCGTCGTCTACTTGAGGGGCCACGAGGGCCGCGGCATCGGGCTGCTCGCCAAGCTGCGCGCGATGGCCCTGCAGGCGGAGGGGCTGGACACCGTGGAGGCGAACCTCGCGCTCGGCCTGCCCGTGGACGCCCGCGACTACGGCGTGGCCGCCGAGATCCTGCAGGACCTCGGGGTGCGCTCGGTGCGGCTGATGTCGAACAACCCGCGCAAGCGGGAGGCGCTCGTCCGGCACGGCATCGAGGTCGCCGAGCAGGTGCCGCTGCTGATCGAGCCGTGCGAGAGCAACATCACCTATCTGCGGACCAAGCGGGAGCGGATGGACCACCACCTGCCGCATCTGGACGCCGTCGCCCACGGTTCGTGAGGCGCGCACCTGGTTCGCGGGGCCACCGCGCGGACAGGTCGCCAGGACGGCCGTGGTCCGCGCGGTGAAGGCGGCGGGTGCACCCGAGGGCCCGGGTGGCCGTCGTCCGGCGGCGGTGAGGGGCACGAGCCCCGCCCACCACCCGGCGCGCCGGAGTGCGCGACGTCGCCCCCGTCGAACGGGACGAGCGCTGGTGATCCCCGTGGCGGGGAGCCCGTCAGTCCGGCAGTGCCTCGTGCACCAGTCGCCGCAGCTCGGGGAAGACCTTCAGCGTCTTCGGGCGTACCTGGGACAGGAACTGGACGGTCAGGTCGTGGGCGGGGTCGATCCAGAACGCGGTCGTGGCGGCGCCGGTCCAGCCGTGGGTGCCGAGGCTGGACGGGGCGAAGGTGTGCGCGGGGTCGACGACCACGGAGACGTTGAAGCCGAAGCCGAGGCCGCCATTGCCGGGCTCCTGGTGGACGGGGGCGCCGACCTCGCGGATGGTGGCGCCGCCCGGCAGCTGGTTGCGGGTCATCAGGGCGACGGTGTCCGCGGACAGCAGGCGGGCGCCGTCCAACTCGCCGCCCCGGCGCAGCATTTCCATGAACCGGTGGAAGTCGTGGGCCGAGGAGACCAGGCCGCCGCTGCCGGACAGGAACCGGGGCCGGCCGTGCACCGGCAGCCCCGCCACCGGCTCGATCCCACCCTCGTCGGTCTCCCGGTACAGCTCGGTGAGCCGGCCGGCCTGGTGGGGCTCGATGTGGAAGCCGGTGTCGGTCATCCCGAGCGGGCGCAGGATCCGCTCGGCGAAGAAGGCGTCCAGCGGCTGCCCGGACACCACCTCGACGACGCGCCCGAGGACGTTGGAGGCGACCGAGTAGTTCCACTGGGTGCCCGGGTCGAACTGCAGCGGCATCCGCGCGTACACCTCGACCGTCTCGGCCAGGTCGGCGCCCGGCGGCACCGAGTACTCCAGGCCCGACGCGCGGTAGAGCGCGTCGACCGGGTGCCGGTGGTAGAAGCCGAAGGTCAGGCCCGCGGTGTGGGTGAGCAGATGCCGGATCAGGATCGGGCCGGCGGCCGGCCGGGTGCGCAGGCCGGCGCCGGAGCCGCCCTCGTACACCCGGGGCTCGGCGAACGCCGGCAGGTGCCGGTGGAGCGGGTCGTCCAGAGAGAGCCGGCCCTCCTCCACCAGCTGCAGCACCGCGACCGCGGTGACGGGCTTGGTCATCGAGTAGATCCGCCACAGCGTGTCCGCCTCGACCGGCAGCCCGGCCGCGAGGTCGCGCCGGCCGTAGACGGTCAGGTGGGCGACGCGGCCGCCGCGGGCCACGGCCACCAGGTAGCCGGGCAGCCGCCCCTCGTCGACGTAGCGGGCGAAGTGCCCGTCCAGGCGGTCCAGCGCCTTCGCGTCCAGCCCCGCCTCGTCCGGGTCGGCTTCCTGTCGCAGCTGTGCCATCGCTCTCCTCCGGTTCCGTCGTACGCGGTGTGCCCCGCCCGCGGCGACGGGACACCCGCGCCGCTCATCGCGCGGGATCGGCCCGGCCCGGCCCGGTGGCCGGTGTCCACCGGGCCGGGCCGCCGGGAATGCGAGTGCGGCTCCGGTCAGTTGATTCCTTCATGACTCAGGACTCCACGCAGGACGCGCTGCTCCAGCTGTTCGCCGAGGGCCACGGCGGCGTGCTGGTCACCCTCAAGCGCGACGGCCGCCCCCAGCTGTCCAACGTCGCCCACGCCTACGACCCCGACGAGCGGATCATCCGGATCTCGGTCACCGACGACCGCGCCAAGACCCGGAACCTGCGCCGGGACCCGCGCGCCTCCTACCACGTCACCACCGCCGACCGCTGGGCGTACGCCGTCGCCGAGGGCACGGCCGAGCTGTCCCCGGTCGCCCGGGACCCGCACGACGAGACGGTCGAGGAGCTGATCCGGCTCTACCGCGCCGTCCTCGGCGAGCACCCGGACTGGGACGACTTCCGGGCCGCGATGGTGCGCGACAAGCGCCTGGTGGTGCGGCTGCGCGTCGAGCGGGTGTACGGCAACCCGAAGCGCTGACCGCTCAGGGCGCCGCGGCGGTCCGCGTCTCGATCGCGCGCAGCACGGCGACCATGTCCTCGCCGCCGTACCCCTGGGCCACCGTCTCCTCGAACAGTGCGTGACAGACGTCGAGGAGCGGGGAGGCCAGGTTGGCCTTGCGGGCCGCATCGGCGATGAGCCGGTTGTTCTTCAGCACGTCGAGCGCGGCGGCCTGCACCGCGAAGTCCCGCTCGCGCAGCTTCGGCGCCTTCATCCGGGAGACCGCGCTGGCCATGGGGCCCGCGTCGAGCACGTCCAGGAAGAGCCGCCGGTCCAGGCCCTGGCGCTCGGCGAAGTGGTACGCCTCGGTCAGCCCGGTCACCTGGGTGATCAGGAAGAGGTTCACGGCCAGTTTCATCAGCAGGGCGCCCGGCGCCGCGCCGCACACGAACGTCTCCTGGCACATCGGCGCGAGCAGCGGCCGTACGACCTCGATCGCGGCCTCCTCGCCCGCGAGCATGGCCACCAGCCGCCCCTCCTCGGCCGGGACGCGGGAGCCCGAGACGGGCGCCTCCACATACCGGCCGCCGGCGGCGCGGACGTCGGCCTCCAGGGCGCGGGAGTACTGAGGCGAGGTCGTGCCCATGTGGACGACGGTGCGCCCCGCGACGCGAGCGGCCGCCGCGGGGGTGCCCCGGCCGAGCACCGCGTCGACCGCCGCCTCGTCGGCGAGCATCAGCAGCACCACCTCCGCCCGCGCGAACACCTCACCGGCGTCGGCGGCGACCTCGGCCCCGGCCGCGCGCAGCGGCTCGGTGCGGTGCGGGGTGCGGTTCCACACCACCAGGGGGGCGCCGGCGGCCGCCAGGCGCAGTGCCATGGGCCGGCCCATGACTCCGAGACCGATGAAACCGACGTGCATGCGGGGCCGCCCTTCGCTCCATGGCCGACTATGACCGTCGTCATAGTAGCGAGTGTTATGACGACGGTCATAGAGTGGGGCGAGGCGAGGAGCGGAGGGGTGCGGATGGCCGAGGCGCAGCGGGGACCGCGGGAGCGGATGGTCTTCAGCGCGGCCCAGCTCATCCGGCGCGAGGGCGTCGCCGCGACGGGCATGCGCGAGGTCGCCGCGCACGCCGGGGCGCCGCGCGGCTCGCTCCAGCACTACTTCCCGGGCGGCAAGGAACAGCTGGTCAACGAGGCCGTGGCCTGGGCCGGGCACTACGCGGGCCGGCGGATCGCCCGCTTCCTCGCCGGTCTTGCCGAGCCCACGCCGAGCGGCCTGTTCGCGGCGATGGCCGCGCAGTGGACCGACGAGTACGAGAGGGAGGGCTTCGCCGCGGGCTGCCCGGTCGCCGCCGCCACGGTCGACTGCGCCGCTTCCGGCGGCTCCACCCGGGAGGCCGTCGCCGCCGCGTTCACCACCTGGCGCAGCCCCCTCGCCGAGGCCCTCGCCGGGATGGGCGTTCCGGCCGCCCGCGCCGAGTCCCTCGCCACGCTGATGATCAGCGCCCTGGAGGGCGCGATCCTGATGGCCCGCGCCGAACGGGACGTACGGCCCCTGACCACGGTGGTCCGCGAACTGGGGCCGCTGCTCGACGCCGCCGTGACCCGCTGAGCACGCCGGTGCTTGTCCGCCATGGCCGGCGGCACTAGCCTCCGGGCGTGATCAACGGTGCTCATGTGGTGCTCCACAGCCGGTTCGCGGAGGCGGACCGGGCCTTTCTTCGGGACGTCCTCGGCTGGGCGCACGTCGACGCGGGCCACGGATGGCTGATCTTCCAGGCGCCGCCCACGGAGGTGGCCTGCCATCCCACCGACGGCGCCCCCGCGCACGAGCTGATGCTCATGTGCGACGACCTCGACGCCACCCGGCGCGAACTCGCCGAGCGGGGAGTGGAGTTCACCCGCCCGGTGGAGGAGCCGCGGTGGGGCCGGGTGACGGCGTTCCGGCTGCCGGGCGGCGGCGAGGTCGCCCTGTACGAGCCGCGGCATCCGCGGCCGTGAGAGCCGGCCGGGCCCCTCTCCTCCGGCCGCACGCAGGCCGTCCGCCCACCTGACCGGGTGCGGTGTCTACGACCGGCCCGGCCCGGTCGGCGCCGGAGCCCGGCCGGCGGACCGGTCGGCCGTCAGGTAGGAGATGACCATGTCGCCGAGCACGGTCCGGTAGTGCTCGCGCCGGGCCGGGTCGGCCAGGTCCCGGCCGAACAGGGCGCCGAAGGTGTGCCGGTTGGCGACCCGGAAGAAGCAGAACGAGGCGATCATCGCGTGCAGGTCGACCGCGTCGACGTCGGCCGTGAACAGCCCGGACTCCTGGCCGGCGGCGAGGATCCGGCGGATCACGTCCAGCGCCGGTGAACCGATGCGGCCGAGCTTCCGCGAGGCCGCGATGTGCTCGGCGCCGTGGATGTTCTCGATGCTGACCAGGCGGACGAAGTCCGGGTGCTGCTCGTGATGGTCGAAGGTCAGCTCGGCGAGGCGCCGGATCGCGGCGGCCGGGTCCAGGTGCTCCACGTCCAGCCGCCGCTCGGCCTCCAGGATCACGCCGTAGGCCCGCTCCAGCACGGCCGTGAACAGCTGCTCCTTGCCGCCGAAGTAGTAGTAGATCATCCGCTTCGTGGTGCGGGTGCGGGCGGCGATCTCGTCCACGCGGGCGCCGTCGTAGCCGGCCCGGGCGAACTCCCGCGTGGCCACGTCCAGGATCTCGGCCTTGGTCCGGGCGGTGTCGCGCACGTGCCCGTCGGGCCGTACCGGTTCGTCGACGCTGGCCATCGGATTCCTTCGCACTGTCCCACGCCGGGGTGGGCGCACTCGTTCGCGTCCGGTGATTCTAGAAGCAGAGCCGACGGCGGCCACTGTGTTCTTCGTGACCCGCCCTTGGCGGAATATCCCCGGTGCGGCCACTCGGCAGCCGGCCGGCCCCGCCCGGTCGACCCGTGGGGCCTGTCCGGTCGCCCAGGGGGCCGAACCGGGGCCCGGCCCGGGCGACCCGGGGGGTCCACCCGGTCACGGCCAGGTCCCACCGGGTCCCGTCGCGCCGCACCTGCCGAAGGCGGACGGGCCCGCGCTCGCCGTACCGCGGTGCGGCCCGGGTCACAGGAGTGACCCGGGCCGCACGGGGTGATCGGTCAGGGCTGTCGGTTCCACTCGGCGATCACGGGCCGGCCGTGCTCGGTGGACAGCCGGCCGACCGTCCCCGTGGCCAGCTGGAACAGCCGGCCCTCGGCGGGCGGCAGGCCCAGCCGGCGGGCGGTCAGCACCCGCAGGAAGTGGCCGTGGGCGACCAGGACCACGTCGCCGGCCCTCTCGTCGGCGAGCACGGCGCCGACGCGGGCCAGCACCCGGTCGGCGCGGGCCCCGACCTCGGCCGGCGACTCGCCCGGATGCCCCTCGGGGCCGGGCGGCACGCCGTCGGTCCACAGGTCCCAGCCGGGGCGGGTGCGGTGGATCTCGGCGCTGGTGATGCCCTCGTAGCCGCCGTAGTCCCACTCGTGCAGGTCGGGGTCGGGCGCGACCCCGGGCAGGCCCGCCAGTTCGGCGGTGCGCAGGGCACGGCTCAGCGGGCTGGACAGCACCAGGGCGTAGGCCCGGCCGGCGAGGAGCGGGGCGAGGGACTTGGCCTGCTCCTCGCCGTGCCCGGTCAGGGGCAGGTCGGTCCAGCTGGTGTGCTGTCCCGACCGGCTCCACTCCGTCTCACCGTGGCGGACCAGCAGCAGGTCGCCCATCTCAGGCCTTCTTCTCGACCGCGTGGCCGCCGAACTGGTTGCGCAGCGCCGCGACCATCTTCATCTGCGGCGAGTCGTCCTGTCGGGAGGCGAACCGGGCGAACAGGGAGGCGGTGATGGCCGGGAGCGGCACCGCGTTGTCGATGGCCGCCTCGACGGTCCAGCGGCCCTCGCCGGAGTCCTCCGCGTAGCCGCGCAGCTTGTTCAGGTGCTCGTCCTCGTCCAGGGCGTTGACCGCGAGGTCGAGCAGCCAGGAGCGGATGACGGTGCCCTCCTGCCACGAGCGGAACACCTCGCGGACGTTGTCGACCGACTTGACCTTCTCCAGCAGCTCCCAGCCCTCGGCGTAGGCCTGCATGATGGCGTACTCGATGCCGTTGTGGACCATCTTGGAGAAGTGCCCGGCGCCGACCCGGCCCGCGTGGACGTAGCCGTACGGGCCCTCCGGCTTGAGCGCCTCGAAGATCGGCCGCAGCCGCTCCACGTGCTCCTTGTCGCCGCCGACCATCAGCGCGTAGCCGTTCTGCAGGCCCCACACGCCGCCGGAGACGCCGGCGTCGACGAAGCCGATGCCCTTGATGCCGAGTTCGGCCGCGTGCTTCTCGTCGTCCGTCCAGCGGGAGTTGCCGCCGTCGACCACCGTGTCACCGGCGGACAGCAGGTCCTTGAGCTCGTCGATGACGCCCTGCGTGGCGGTGCCGGCCGGCACCATCACCCAGATGGTGCGGGGCGCGTCCAGCTTCTCCACCAGCTCTTCGAGGCTCTTGACGTCGGAGACGGCGGGGTTGCGGTCGTAGCCGACGACGGTGTGGCCGGCGCGGCGGATCCGCTCGCGCATGTTGCCGCCCATCTTGCCGAGACCGATGAGGCCCAACTGCATGACTGTCATGTCAGCTTCACTTCCTGAGAGAACGGTAGGCGGCGACCAGGGCCGTGGTGGACGGGTCGAGACCGGGGACGTCGGCGCCCTCGGTCAGGGCGGGCTCCACCCGCTTGGCGAGGACCTTGCCCAGCTCGACACCCCACTGGTCGAAGGAGTCGATGTTCCACACCGCGCCCTGCACGAACACCTTGTGCTCGTAGAGGGCGACCAGCTGGCCCAGCACGGACGGGGTCAGCTCGGTGGCGAGGACCGTGGTGGTGGGGTGGTCGCCGCGGAAGGTGCGGTGCGGCACCTGCTCCTCGGGCACGCCCTCCGCTCGGACCTCCTCGGCGGTCTTGCCGAAGGCGAGGGCCTGGGTCTGGGCGAAGAAGTTGGCCATCAACAGGTCGTGCTGCGCCTCGAGTTCACCGCTCAGCTCGGCGACCGGCCGGGCGAAGCCGATGAAGTCCGCCGGGATGAGCCTGGTGCCCTGGTGGATCAGCTGGTAGTAGGCGTGCTGCCCGTTGGTGCCCGGGGTGCCCCACACGACCGGCCCGGTCTGCCACTCCACCGGGCGGCCCTGCCGGTCCACCGACTTGCCGTTGGACTCCATGTCCAGCTGCTGCAGATAGGCCGTGAACCTGGACAGGTAGTGGCTGTACGGCAGCACCGCGTGCGACTGCGCGTCGTAGAAGTTGCCGTACCAGATGCCCAGCAGGCCCATCAGCAGCGGGGCGTTGGCCTCGGCGGGCGCGGTGCGGAAGTGGTCGTCGACGATCCGGAAGCCGTCGAGCATCTCCCGGAAGCGCTCGGGCCCGATGGCGATCATCAGGGACAGGCCGATCGCGGAGTCGTACGAGTACCGGCCGCCGACCCAGTCCCAGAACTCGAACATGTTGTCCGGGTCGATGCCGAAGTCGGTGACCTTCCCGGCGTTCGTCGACAGCGCCACGAAGTGCTTGGCGACGGCCTTCTGGTCGCCGTCCAGCCCGTCGAGCAGCCACGTGCGCGCGGAGGTGGCGTTGGTGATCGTCTCGATCGTGGTGAACGTCTTGGAGGCGACGATGAACAGCGTCTCCGCCGGGTCCAGGTCGCGGACGGCCTCGTGCAGGTCGGCGCCGTCCACGTTCGACACGAAGCGGAAGGTCAACTCCCGTGCGGTGTACGGGCGCAGGGCCTCGTAGGCCATCGCGGGGCCCAGGTCCGAGCCGCCGATGCCGATGTTGACGACATTGCGGATGCGCTTGCCGGTGTGGCCGGTCCACTCGCCGGAGCGGACCCGGTCGGCGAAGCCGGCCATCTTGTCGAGCACGGCGTGCACCTTCGGCACCACGTTCTCGCCGTCGACCTCGATCACCGCGTCCCGCGGGGCGCGCAGCGCCGTGTGCAGGACCGCCCGGTTCTCGGTGATGTTGATCCTGTCACCGCGGAACATGGCGTCCCGCAGCGCGAACACGCCGGTGGCGGAGGCGAGTTCCTGGAGCAGGGCCAGGGTCTCGTCGGTGATCAGGTGCTTGCTGTAGTCGATGTACAGGTCGCCGACCCTGACGACGTACCGCTCGGCGCGAGAGGGATCCGACGCGAACAGCTCGCGCAGATGCGGCTGCCCCTGCGCGCGGTGGTCGGCCAGCGCCGTCCACTGCGGCCGGTGGGTGAGGTTCGGGAAGTGTGCGTCGGCCATCTCAGGCGTTCTCCTCGGCGGCCTCGCCCTTGAGGGCGATGGCGTACATCTCGTCGGCGTCGAGGCGGCGCAGCTCCTCGGCGATGAGTTCGGAGGTGGAGCGGACCTTCAGGGCCAGGGTGCGCGGCGGCTGGCCGGGCAGGGTCAGCGTGGCGAGCGGGCCCTCGGGGCGGTCGACGACCACCTCGCCGCTGTGGGTGCCGAGCCGCACGGCCGTGACGACCGGCCCGGCGGTGACCACGCGGTCCACGGTCACGCCCAGCCGCGCCTCCAGCCAGCGGGCCAGCAGCTCGGCGCTGGGGTTGTCCGCCTCGGCCTCGACCGCCGCCGAGGTCACCTTGGTCCGCGCCTGGTCCAGGGCGGCGGCGAGCATGGAGCGCCACAGCGTGAGCCGGGTCCAGGCGAGGTCGGTGTCCCCGGGAGCGTAGTTGCGGGCGCGGCTCTGCAGCACCTCCAGGGGCCGCTCGACCGCGTACAGGTCGGTGATCCGCCGCTGCGCCAGCGCGCCCAGCGGGTCCTTCGACGGGGTCTCGGGCGCGTCCACCGGCCACCACACGACGACCGGCGCGTCCGGCAGCAGCAGCGGCAGCACAACCGAGTCGGCGTGGTCGGACACCTCGCCGTAGGTGCGCAGCACGACCGTCTCCCCGGTGCCGGCCTCGGAGCCGACGCGGACCTCGGCGTCCAGCCGCGAGTGGGTGCGGTCGCGCAGGGTGCGGGCGTGCCGCTTGATGACGACCAGGGTGCGCGAGGGGTGCTCGTGCGAGGCCTCCTCGGCGGCCTTGATCGAGTCGTAGGCGTTCTCCTCGTCCGTGACGATGACCATCGTCAGGACCATGCCCACGGCCGGCGTGCCGATGGCGCGGCGGCCCTGCACCAGCGCCTTGTTGATCTTGCTTGCCGTGGTGTCGGTCAGGTCGATCTTCATGGCCTGCGCCAGCTCCGTCCGTCTCGTGCGAGCATCTCGTCGGCTTCACTCGGTCCCCAGCCGCCCGACTTGTACTGTGCGGGCCTGCCGTGTGCCGCCCAGTACTCCTCGATCGGGTCGAGGATCTTCCAGGACTCTTCCACTTCCTGGTGACGCGGGAACAGGTTGGCGTCGCCGAGCAGCACGTCCAGGATGAGCCGCTCGTACGCCTCCGGGCTCGACTCCGTGAACGACTCGCCGTAGGCGAAGTCCATGGACACGTCCCGGATCTCCATCGAGGTGCCCGGCACCTTGGAGCCGAAGCGGACGGTCATGCCCTCATCGGGCTGGACGCGGATGACGACCGCGTTCTGGCCCAGCTCCTCCGTCGCCGTGGAGTCGAAGGGGGAGTGCGGGGCCCGCTGGAAGACCACCGCGATCTCGGTGACCCGGCGGCCCAGGCGCTTGCCCGTGCGCAGGTAGAAGGGGACGCCCGCCCAGCGGCGGTTGTCGATGCCCAACTTGATCGCCGCATACGTGTCGGTCTTCGACTTCGGGTCGATGCCCTCCTCTTCGAGGTAGCCGACGACCTGCTCGCCGCCCTGCCAGCCGCCCGCGTACTGGCCGCGCACGGTCGAGGCGCCCAGGTCCTTCGGCAGCCGCACCGACTTCAGCACCTTCAGCTTCTCCGTGAGCAGAGCCTCCGCGTCGAACGCGATGGGCTCCTCCATGGCGGTCAGGGCCATGAGCTGCAGCAGGTGGTTCTGGATGACGTCGCGGGCGGCGCCGATGCCGTCGTAGTAGCCGGCCCGGCCGCCGATGCCGATGTCCTCCGCCATGGTGATCTGCACGTGGTCGACGTACGACCGGTTCCAGATCGGCTCGTACATCTGGTTGGCGAAGCGCAGCGCCAGGATGTTCTGGACGGTCTCCTTGCCGAGGTAGTGGTCGATCCGGAACACCTGCTCCGGATCGAACACGTCGTGCACGATCGCGTTCAGCTCCCGCGCGCTGGCCAGGTCGTGCCCGAACGGCTTCTCGATGACCGCGCGCCGCCAGGAGCCCTGGGGCGGGCTGGCCAGGCCGACCTTCTTCAGCTGCTTGACGACCTTGGGGAAGAACCTCGGCGGCACCGACAGGTAGAAGGCGAAGTTGCCGCCGGTGCCGCGGGAGGCGTCCAGCTCCTCGACGGCGTCCTTCAGCTGCTTGAAGGCGGTGTCGTCGTCGAAGTCGCCGGGGATGAACCGCATGCCCTCGGCGAGCTGGTGCCACACCTCCTCGCGGAACGGGGTGCGGGCGTGCTCCTTCACCGCGCTGTGCACCACCTCCGCGAAGTCCTGGTCCTCCCAGTCCCGGCGGGCGAACCCGACGAGGGAGAAGCCCGGCGGCAGCAGGCCGCGGTTGGCCAGGTCGTAGACGGCCGGCATCAGCTTCTTGCGGGACAGGTCACCGGTCACCCCGAAGATGACCAGTCCGGACGGACCCGCGATGCGGGGCAGCCGGCGGTCCCGCTCGTCCCGCAGCGGGTTCGCCCACTCGGCGGCCGGGCCCACCGGCACCGGCACCTCCGCCTGCGCCTGGGCGGGGCTTGCGTTCTCGGTCATCACGCGTCAACTCCCTTGTTCTCCAGGGACTTCGCAACGGCGTCCAGCAGGTCCTGCCAGGCCGCCTCGAACTTGGCGACGCCCTCGTCCTCCAGCTGCTGGACGACCTCGTCGTAGGAGATGCCGAGCCGCTCCACGGCGGCCAGGTCGGCGCGGGCCCGCGCGTAGCCGCCGGTCACCGTGTCGCCGGTGATCTCGCCGTGGTCGGCGACGGCGTTCAGGGTGGCCTCCGGCATCGTGTTGACCGTGTCCGGGGCGACCAGGTCGTCCACATACAGCGTGTCCTTGTACGCGGGATCCTTCACCCCGGTGGACGCCCACAGCGGACGCTGCTTGTTCGCCCCCTGCGGCGCCAGCGCGAGCCAGCGCTCGGAGGCGAAGACCTCCTCGTACGCCTCGTAGGCCAGACGGGCGTTGGCGAGGGCCGCGCGGCCCTTGAGCGCCAGGGCCTCGTCGGTGCCGAGCGCGGTCAGCCGCTTGTCCATCTCGGTGTCCACGCGGGAGACGAAGAAGGAGGCCACCGAGTGGATCGTGGACAGGTCCACGCCGCGCTCGCGGGCCTTCTCCAGGCCGGCCAGGTAGGCGTCCATGACCTCGCGGTAGCGCTCCAGGGAGAAGATGAGGGTCACGTTGACGCTGATGCCGAGGCCGATGACCTCGGTGATGGCCGGGAGGCCCGCCCTGGTCGCCGGGATCTTGATCATCACGTTCGGGCGGTCGACCAGCCAGGCGAGCTGCCTGGCCTCGGCGACGGTCGCCGCGGTGCGATGCGCCAGACGGGGGTCGACCTCGATGGAGACGCGGCCGTCACGGCCGTTCGTGGCGTCGTACACGTCCCGCAGGACGTCGGCGGCGTCGCGCACGTCGGCGGTCGTCATCATCCGCACCGCCTCGTCCACCGTCACACCGCGGACGGCGAGGTCGGTGAGCTGCTCCTCGTAGCCCTCGCCGGAGCCGATGGCGGCCTGGAAGATCGAGGGGTTCGTCGTGACACCGACGGCGCTCCCGCTCGCCACCAGCGCGGCGAGGCTGCCCGAGGTGATCCGCTTCCGCGACAGGTCGTCCAGCCAGACGGACACGCCCTCGTCGGCGAGGCGCTTGAGGGCTCCCGGGGTCGCGATTGCTTCGGTCACAGTGATCATTCTTCTTTCGGGTCGGTTGCGGGTGTCGGGGTCAGGCGCGGGCGGCGGCGAGCGACTCGCGGGCCGCCGCGGCGACGTTCTCGGGGGTGAAGCCGAACTCGGCGAACAGGGTCTTGGCGTCGGCGGAGGCGCCGAAGTGCTCGAGCGAGACGATCCGCCCCGCGTCGCCCACGAACCGGTACCAGGTCAGGCCGATACCTGCCTCGACGGCGACCCTGGCCCGCACGGCCGGCGGCAGCACCCGCTCGCGGTACTCGCGGGGCTGCTCCTCGAACCACTCCACGGACGGCATCGACACCACCCGGGTGCCGATCCCCTCGGCCTCCAGCCGCTCCCGCGCGGCCACGGCCAGCTGCACCTCGGAGCCCGTCGCGATGATGATCACCTCCGGGACCTCCGTCGAGGACTCGCGCAGCACATAGCCGCCCTTGGCCGCGTCCTCGTTCGGCGCGTACACCGGCACGCCCTGGCGGGTGAGCGCGAGCCCGTGCGGGGCGGGGTTCGTGGCGTGCCTCTTCAGGATCTCGGCCCAGGCGATGACGGTCTCGTTGGCGTCCGCCGGGCGGACGACGTTCAGGCCCGGGATCGCGCGCAGCGAGGCCAGGTGCTCGACCGGCTGGTGGGTGGGGCCGTCCTCGCCGAGGCCGATGGAGTCGTGCGTCCACACGTACGTCACCGGCAGCTGCATCAGCGCCGACATGCGCACGGCGTTGCGCATGTAGTCGGAGAACACCAGGAAGGTGCCGCCGTAGACGCGGGTGTTGCCGTGCAGGGCGATGCCGTTCATCTCCGCGGCCATGGAGAACTCGCGGATGCCGAAGTGGACGGTACGGCCGTACGGGTCGGCCTCGGGCAGCGGGTTGCCCTCGGGGAGGAACGAGCTGCTGCTGTCGATGGTGGTGTTGTTCGAGCCGGCCAGGTCGGCGGAGCCGCCCCACAGCTCGGGGACGACCGGGCCGAGCGCCTGCAGCACCTTGCCGGAGGCGGCGCGGGTGGCGACGGACCTGCCCTCCTCGAAGACCGGCAGCGCGTCCTCCCAGCCCTCGGGCAGCTCGCCCTTGCCGATGCGGTCGAAGAGGTCGGCCCGCTCCGGGTGTGCCGCGCGCCACTCGGCGAGGTGCTTGTCCCAGGCCGCGTGCGCCTCCGCGCCCCGGTCCAGCGCCCGGCGGGTGTGCCGGAGCACCTCGTCGTCGACCTGGAAGGTCTGCTCGGGGTCGAAGCCGAGGAGCCGCTTGGTGGCCGCGATCTCCTCCTCGCCGAGCGCCGAGCCGTGGGAGGCCTCGGTGTTCCGCGCGTTCGGGGCGGGCCAGGCGATGATCGTGCGCAGCGCGACGATCGAGGGCCGCTCGGTCTCGGCCTGCGCCGCCTTCAGCGCCGCGTACAGGGCCGGGACGTCGATGTCACCGTCGGCGGTGGGCTCCACACGCTGGGTGTGCCAGCCGTAGGCCTCGTACCGCTTCAGCACGTCCTCGGAGAAGGCGGTCGCGGTGTCGCCCTCGATGGAGATGTGGTTGTCGTCGTAGAGGAAGACCAGGTTGCCGAGCCTCTGGTGGCCTGCCAGCGAGGAGGCCTCGGCGGAGACGCCCTCCTCCAGGTCGCCGTCGGAGACGATCGCCCAGACAGTGTGGTCGAAGGGGGACGCGCCCCGGGGGGCGTCCGGGTCGAACAGGCCGCGCTCGTAGCGGGCGGCCATCGCCATGCCGACGGCGTTGGCGACGCCCTGGCCCAGCGGGCCGGTGGTGGTCTCCACGCCCGCGGTGTGCCCGTACTCGGGATGGCCCGGCGTCCTCGAGCCGTGGGTGCGGAACGCCTTCAGGTCCTCCAGCTCCAGCTCGTACCCGGCGAGGAACAGCTGGGTGTAGAGGGTCAGGGAGGTGTGGCCGGGGGAGAGGACGAACCGGTCACGGCCGGTCCACTCCGGGTCCGCCGGGTCGTGCCGCATCACCTTCTGAAAGATCGTGTACGCGGCCGGGGCCAGGCTCATCGCGGTGCCCGGGTGGCCGTTGCCGACCTTCTGCACCGCATCGGCCGCGAGCAGACGGGCGGTGTCCACGGCACGCCGGTCCAGGTCGGTCCACTCGAAGCCGTCGGAAGTGTGCGTGCTCATCTTCAAGAAGTCCTCGTTCAGTGCGGGAAGGCTGGCCGGACGCGTTCAAACTTAAAAGTCTGACTTTTTCGGTGGTAGGGCGGGGTGTGTCAGTCTGTGGTGAATCTGGGACAGTGATCGCGGGAGAGGGACGGCGCGAAAACGACATGGCTGGCACAACGCCCCAAGCCGGCGGCGACGGCGCTGACGGCGACGGAATCAGAACCTTCCCCTTCCCGGTGGAACTGGCGCTCGGCGGCGTGGGGATGCAGATCGGCCCCATGGGAGCCGGCCACACCTGGCACGCCGACGCCCCCCTGGACCGCGTGCACCGCATCGACTTCCACATCGTCATGCTGTTCACCGGCGGACCCGTGCGGCACATGATCGACTTCACCGAGTACGAGGCGGCGGCCGGCGACCTGCTGTGGATCCGCCCCGGACAGGTCCACCGCTTCTCCCGGGCGTGCGTGTACCGCGGAACCGTCCTCGCCATGCAGCCCGGCTTCCTGCCGCGCACCACCGTGGAGGCCACCGGCCTGTACCGCTACGACCTCCCGCCGCTGCTGCACCCCGGCCCGGCCCAGCTCACCGCCCTTCAGGCGGCCCTCGGCCAGCTCCGCCGCGAGTACGAGGACACCGCCACGCTCCCGCCCGGCCTGCACACCGCCGTGCTGCGGCACAGCCTGACCGCGTTCCTGCTGCGCCTCGCCCATCTCGCGGCCAGCTCCGCGCAGGCCTCCGGCAGCCAGGCGGACACGACCTTCACCCGCTTCCGGGACGCGGTCGAGCAGGGCTTCGCCGGCAATCACAGCGTCAGCGCCTACGCCGAGGCCCTGGGTTACTCCCGCCGCACCCTCGTCCGCGCGGTCCGCGCGGCCACCGGTGAGACCCCGAAGGGCTTCATCGACAAGCGCGTCGTCCTGGAGGCCAAACGCCTCCTCGCCCACACCGACATGCCGATAGGCCGGGTCGGCGCGGCGGTGGGCTTCCCCGACGCCGCCAACTTCTCCAAGTTCTTCCATCTGCACACCGGCCGGACACCGGTGGCCTTCCGCGCCGAACTGCGCTGACCCCAGGGGGCATCCGGAGTGCGGGCACGCGGCGGCGCCGGGGGCCGCCCGTGGTGCGGGCCGGCCCCCGGCGCCGGGTGCTCCGCGCGCGTCAGTGCCCGAAGTCGAACCAGTTCACGTTCACGAAGTCGGCCGGCTGGCCGCTGCTGAAGGTGAGGTAGACGTCGTGCGTGCCGGTCACCGAGCCGATGTTCGCGGGAACCGTCCGCCAGCTCTGCCAGCCGCCGGTGTTGCCGACCGCGAAGCTGCCGACGGGCGCGTTGCCGCGGCTGTCCAGCCGCACCTCCACCAGGCCGCTCACCCCGGACGCCGCGCCGCTCGCCACCCGCGCGTAGAACTGGGTGGCCGCCGTCGAGCCGAAGTCGACCCCCTTGTACAGCGCCCAGTCACCGTTCGCGATGTAGCCGACGTCCTGCCCGCCGCCGGTGTCCGAGGCCGCTTCGGTGCTCACCCCGGACTGGCTGTCGTACGACTCGGCCTGGATCGGGCTGTAGGCGTCCCGGTTGCCCGGCGGCGGGGGAGTGGTACCGCCCCCACCGCCCGAGGACTGGAGCACCTGCACGTAGTCGACCACCATCGGGTGGCCGGACTCCGTGGCGCCGGTCGGGCCGCCGCCGAACGCCCCCGGGAAGCCGCCGCCCATCGCCACGTTCAGGATGACGAAGAACCCGTGGTTGGTGGCGTTGGCCCAGGTCGTGGCGTCCACCTGGTTCGCGGTCACCGTCTGGTAGGTGACGCCGTCGACGGAGAAGCGGATCGCCTCCGGGCTCACCGAGCGGTCCCACTCCATCGTGTAGGTGTGGAAGCCGGACTGGCAGGCGGAGTTGGGGCACGCCGTCGAGTTGCCGAGGCCCGAGGTCTCGTTGCACGGGCCGCCCGGACTGGTGCCGCAGTGCATGGTGGCCCACGTCTTGTTCAGGCCCTGGACGTTCTCCATGATGTCCAGCTCGCCGACGCCCGGCCAGTTCTGGTAGTTGCCGCGGAAGGGCGCGCCCAGCATCCAGAACGCGGGCCAGTAGCCGGCGGCCGCGTCACCGGTGACGTTCGGCATCTGGATGCGGGCCTCCACGCGCAGCTTGCCGCCCGCCGGGGGCTGGAAGTCGGTGCGGGTGGTCTCGATGCGGCCGGAGGTCCAGTTGCCGGAGGCGTCGCGGCGCGGGGTGATGAGCAGGTTCCCGCTGCCGTCCAGGGCGACGTTGCTGGTGCTCGAGGTCATCGTCTCGACCTCGCCGGTGCCCCAGTTGGCGGCCCCGCCCGGGTAGGAGGTCCCGGTGTCGTACTGCCAGTTCGCCGTGTTGACGCCGGAGCCCGCCGCGCCGTTGAAGTCGTCCACGAAGACCTGGTTCCAGCCCGACGGCGGGGCGGGCGCGGAGGCGTCCGCGGGAGCGGTGGCGGCGGTGGCGACGGCCGCGGCCAGGCCGAGGGTGGCGACGACGGCGACGAGCGCGCGCCGCACGGGGCGGGGTCTTGGTATGCCGGAGGTTTCGCTCATGGGGAGCCTCTCGGATATGGGGGGTGTGCGGGAGTCCCCGAGGGCGCCCCCACGCTTTGAGAGCGCTCTCAAGGTGCCGCCAATGTGCTCCCCGGCCCGTCGGTCGTCAAGAGTTGAAACAAGGAAAGTCCCTTCTTTGTAGGGGAGTTCACCGAGTGAAGGGGGAGTTCACCGGGTGAAGTCACCGGTACCGGCTCGGAGTGCGGTGCCGGTCCCCGGTCCGTCGGCCTCCGGTCCGCCCACGACAGGTCCGCGCCTTGAGCCCGTTCACAACAGGTCCGCGCCTTGAGCCCGTTCGCAACAGGGGTCCGCCCTTTGAGCCCGTTCGCCGGGCCGTGGCCGCCGGGCTCAGTGCGCCGTCGGTTGCCAGCCGAGGGCGCGGGAGATGCCGCGCGCGGCCAGGCGTACGGCGGGTACGAGGGCGGGTATCCGGGCGCCGTCGTGGGGCACCACCACGGAGACGGCCGCGGCGACGACGCCGTCCGGGCCGCGCACGGGGGCCGCCACCGACAGGGCGTCGTCGGCCACCTGACGGTCGCTCACCGCCACCCCGCTGCGCCGTACTTCGGCGAGTGCGCGGCGCAGGTGTACCGGATCGGTGATCGTGTGCGGCGTGAAGGCGGCCAGCGGTGCGGCGCAGTAGGCCTCCTGGAGGCCGGGGTCGCCGTGGGCGAGAAGCGCGAGCCCCACGCCGGTGGCGTGCAGCGGCCAGCGGGCGCCGACCCGGATGTGCACGCCCACCGCCGAACGGCCCGACAGCCACTCGATGTAGACGACCTCCGTGTCGTCCCGCACCGCCAGCTGCACGTTCTCGTGCGTGGCCTCGTACAGGTCCTCCAGGTACGGCAGCGCGAGTTGCCGCAGGCCAAGGCCGCGCGGCGCGAGCGCGGCCACCTCCCACAGCCGCAGCCCCACGTGGTACACCCCCGACGCGTCCCGCTCCAGCGCGCCCCACGCGGTCAGGGCGCCCGCCAGCCGGTGCGCGGTGGTGAGGCTGAGCCCGGCGCGGCGGCTGATGTCGGTGAGGCGGAGCGCGGGGTGCTCCTGGTCGAACGCGGCGAGCACGGCGAGCAGCCGGTCGGCCGCGGACCGGTCCGTCACCGCCGGACGGCGGCCCTCCCCGGTGTGCACGGCGACCTTGCCGCGCCGGTCGGCGGGGGAGAAAGGGGGCTGGGCGATGGCGGGCTCCCTGTCTCGGCGGATCGGCTTCCGGTCGTCCGAGCATCCCGCATCCCCAGGTCCGCAACAACCGTCGGGGACGGCGGCGACGGGAGCCGCGCGCCGTTGGAGGACGACCGTGACCGCAGGCGCCCGCAGCCGGTTCCGCGGGGCGCACCTCCGGTCCCACGAGGCGTACGCGGAACGGAGGGCCGCTCCGCCGGGCGGCCCTCCGCGGTCTCCGGATGTGCGGTCAGCCGGTGAACCCGGACGTGATCGAGGTGAACTGCCAGTTGTTCTGGCTGATGCCGGAGCAGTTGCTCACCACGCCACCGCCCGGACACGGCCGGTCCCGGTTGACCGACCAGAAGGCGAGCTGCGCGATGTGGTGGGAGTTCGCCCAGTCGCGGATCTGGGTCCAGATCGCCGGCGTGGTCGTCTCCTGCTGGTCCGACAGGCCGTTCATGCCGGAGATGCCCATGTGGGCGTAGGCCGTCGCGTCGTCCCAGCCGAAGGTGGACTTCAGCTTGTTCTTCAGGCCCTCGGCCGCGTTCACCGTGTTGCCGTACATGTCCGAGCCGCCGCCGAAGTCGAACGGCATGATGGTGAAGACGTCGATGTTCGCGCCGAGCGACTGCGCCTGCTCGATGAGCCGGTTGCCGTAGTACGTGGGCCCGGTGGTGGACGTGCCGAAGGTGACGATGGTCTTCAGGCCCGGGTTGTTCGCCTTGACCGTCTTCAGCGCGGTGAGGATCTTCGCCTGGACGGCCTCGTTCTCGAACTCGTCCGTGTTCTCGATGTCCATGTCGACGGCCTTCAGGCCGTAGGCGTCGATCACCTTCTGGATGGCCCCGGCGAGCGCGCCCGCGGAGGAGCAGTTGGCGCCGAGCTTGCTGCCCTGCCAGCCGCCGAACGACGGCACGATGTCACCGCCGGCGGAGCGGACGGCGTTGATGGCGCTCTGGTCGGCGCCGCCGGTCAGCGGCCGGCTGCCGTCCCAGGCGGGCGTGCAGCCCCCGGAGTCCAGCACGAACGCCATCGTGAACCACTTGATGCCGGTCGCGCTCATCACCGTCGACGGGCTCGGCGGGTCGCCCCAGCCCTCGTAGAGGTAGGGCGCCGCCTGCTTGAACCCGGTGCCGCCGCCACCGCCGCCCGCGTCGGTGGTCACGGTCACGGAGTTGGAGGCCGGCGAGGTGTTCCCGGCGGCGTCCCGTGCCTTCACGGTGAAGGTGTAGGCGGTGCTCGGCGACAGCCCGCTGACCGTGGCCGACGTGCCGGAGACGCTGAGCAGCTGGTTGGGGCCGCTGTAGATGTCGTACGCGGTCACCCCCACGTTGTCCGTGGCGGCGTTCCACTTCAGCGACACGCTGGTCGAGGTCTTGCCGGTCGAGGTGAGCCCGGTCGGCGCGGTCGGGGCCTGGGTGTCACCGCCACCGCCGCCGCCACCGGGGCCGTCCAGGCTGATGTCGTCGGCCCAGTAGGTGCCCTGGGCGTACCAGCCGTGGACGTAGATGGTGGCGCTGGTCTGCGAGGCGCCGGTGGTGAAGGAGACGCTGAGTTGGCTGTACGCCGACGGCGACGTCGTCCATGTGGAGGCGCCGCCGTTCACGCCGAGGTAGACGTAGCTGCCGCGCACCCAGCCGTTCAGGGTGTACGTCGTGTTCGGCTGGACCGCGACCGTCTGGCTGCACTGCGCGTTGTCGCTGTCGGTCACCGCGCCCTGCAGCGCCTTCGAGCCGCCGTGCACGGGGGAGGAGACGACCGAGCCGAGGTTGCCGGTGCAGCTCCAGGGGGAGAGACCGCCGGACTCGAAGCCCGGGTTGGTGAGAATGTTGGCCGCTTCGGCGGTGCCGGGAAGGGCGATGGCTCCGCCGAACGCGAGAGCGGCGGTGCCGAGCAGGGCGAGCAGCCGGCGTCTGGAACGTCCGAGTGTCTGGCGCACGCGATCTCCCTGTGGGGATGGGGGTGTTGGGAGTGCACGGAGGTGCGGTGGTGCACCTTCGAATTTGGTATGGACCAATCTCGCTGTCAAGGAGAACGACGGAATTGGTCCATACCGGTGGACGCTGTCGCGGAATGTGAGGCAGGTCGCGAGAGAGGGTGGAACTCCCCGCCGCGCAACGGCGAACAGCGGACGTCCACCACAACCGCGCCCGGAGGAAGACGAGATGAACGAAGAGGGTGCACGGCACGTGGACGCGGACGGACTGGTACTACGAGACCAGGACGTTGCGGGACCTGCGGGTGGTGGACCGGATCGGGCAGCGCCGCTGAGTCCGGCCCCGGGCCGG
The DNA here is from genome assembly GCF_047340315.1 of Streptomyces sp. AF1A. NCBI lineage: Bacteria > Bacillati > Actinomycetota > Actinomycetes > Kitasatosporales > Streptomycetaceae > Streptomyces > Streptomyces sp. AF1A. Next base: position 17,186 of record NZ_JBLEBI010000001.1, on the reverse strand, counting down.
GGCGGCCGGCCCTAGAGGGGGAGGGCCTGCGCCGCGGCGGACGGCTGCACGGGCGCCGGCACGGCGGGCAGCAGCACCTCGGTGTCCACCCTCTGCTGCGGCAGCGACACCGGTCGCAGCGGCCGGGGGCCGGCCACCACGGTGTAGTCCTGTCCCAGGAACGGCGGCTCGACGGGTCCCGGGTCCTCGCCCAGCGCCAACTGCACTGCGGCCCAGGGGACGTTCACCCCGCACAGCGACAGCTGGTGCAGGCCGCCCGCGGGGCGCGTGTTGACATCCATCAGCACCGGGCGGTCGCCGAACATCCGGAACTGGACGTTGGACAGGTAGTGCAGCCCGAATCCCTCCGCGACCAGCCGGGCCGGCTCCAGCCACTGCTCGTGCAGCGTGAAGCCCCGGCGGCGGCCGTTCTTGGTGCGGCCCACGGCCAGCCGGACGCGGTTGTCGGGACCGGTCAGGCAGTCGACCGACACCTCCGGCTGCTCCAGGCGCGGCATCACCAGCCAGTCCACCGGTTCCTCGGCCCGCCGCAGCGCCTCCACGACGAGGTCCAGTTGCACGTACGGCCCCGGGAAGCCGGAGAGGTGGGTGAGCGAGAAGGGGGCCCGGGTGATCATCCGGAAGCCGACCCCGCCCGCACCGGCGGCCGGCTTGAAGCACGCCGTGTGCCCGGCCGCCTCCAACTCCCCGACCGCGGCGAGGAGTTCGTCCGCCGTGCGGACCCGCCACCACGGCGGCACCGGGACGCCCACCGAGCGCACCGCCTCGTACGCGGTGGCCTTGTCCTCGAACACGGCGACCGCCTCGGGCGTCGGTGCCAGCAGCGCCGTGCCGGCCGCCGCGAACTCCGCGCGGTGCGCGACGATCGCGGACTGGTGCAGCCGGGGCACGAACACGTCGATGCCGCGCCGGGCGCACTGGTCGAGGGCGTACTCGACGTACGCCGCCGGGGACAGGCCCTCCGGCTCCAGGTCGGCGGTGTCCGCCGCGGCCAGCACGGGTGAGTCGGGGTCGCCGTGGGTGGCATGGATCTCGACCGCGCGGTCGCTCGGATTTCGGCGCAGCTGATCCATGAAGAACACGTTCTCCGCGTACGTGCGGTTGAGCCAGACGCGTACGCGAGAGGGCATGCAGGCCGCCTTTCGGGGTGTGCGGGCAGGGCGCAGCGACCCGTGCCCGGGCAGGAGGAAGGAAGGGACACCAAACGGCCCTGTGCGAAGGGGGACGAGGGCTTCGGTGTTGGGGCGATCATACGGCTTTCAAGGGACCCCGCGTGCAACGCGCGTGTTACGGATCCCCGGAGACCGCCGGGGGCTGGCCGGTGCTCCTCGTGTGTCGCGGATCCCTGGGGACCGCCGGGGTCGGCTGGTGGGATGCGCGTGTTGTGGATCCCTGGGGACCGCTGGGGCGGGCTGGTGGGATGCGCGTGTTGCGGATCCCTGGGGACCGCCGGGGTCGGCTGGTGGGATGCGCGTGTTGCGGATCCCCGGGAAGCGCCCGGACCGGCCGGTGCACCTCGCGGTGCGGCCCGCACCGGGCCCCGGTCGGCGGAACGGGTCAGGGTCTGACACGCGGCGGGGGAGCCTCTTGTCCCTCGTCCCCGAAATGTGTTCTCGTGGTGCCGGCGGGCTGATGATCGGAAGGGGCGCGGGGTGGAGTCGACGGCCGGGGCCGGACAGCTGCTGGCCATCAGCGACCTGCACATCACCTACCCGGAGAACCGCGCCCTGGTCGAGGAGATGCGCCCGCACGGCGAGGAGGACTGGCTGATCGTGGCCGGTGACGTCGCCGAGACCGTCGCCGACATCCGCTGGGCCCTCGCCACGCTCGCGGGCCGCTTCCGCACGGTGCTGTGGGCCCCCGGCAACCACGACCTGTGGACCCACCCGAGGGACGTCGTCACCCTGCGCGGCGTCGCCCGCTACGCGTACCTGGTCGAGGTCTGCCGGGAGTTGGGCGTGGTCACGCCCGAGGACCCGTACCCGGTGTGGCACGGTCCGGGCGGCCCGGTCGCCGTCGCCCCGCTGTTCCTGCTCTACGACTACTCGTTCCTGCCCGCCGGCTGCGCCACCAAGGCCGAGGGCCTGGCCTACGCGGAGAGCACGGGCATCGTCTGCAACGACGAGTACCTGCTGCACCCCGACCCCTACCCGACCCGTGAGGCGTGGTGCCGGGCCCGGGTCGCCGAGACCGAGCGCAGACTCGCCGCACTGCCCGCCGACCTGCCGACCGTGCTCGCCAACCACTACCCGCTGGACCGGCACCCGACCGAGGTCCTGTGGCACCCCGAGTTCGCCATGTGGTGCGGCACCCGGCTGACCGCCGACTGGCACCGCCGGTTCCGCGTGGCCACCATGGTCTACGGCCATCTGCACATCCCCCGCACCACCTGGCACGACGGAGTCCGCTTCACCGAGGTCTCCGTGGGATACCCCCGTGAGTGGCGCAAGCGCCCGGAACCACCGGGAAGGCTGCGCCGCATTCTGCCGATGGAGGTCGAAGCCGGTGATCGAGGAGCTGCTCCCGGAGTCGGTCGTGGCCGTGGAGGCACAGGCTGACGACCCGCTGTGGGACGCCCCGCTCCACCCGGAGGAGGAGGCGCTCGTCGTCCGTGCCGTGGCGAAGCGGCGCCGCGAGTTCGCCGCCGTACGCGGCTGCGCCCGGCGCGCCATGGAGAAGCTGGGCGTGCCGGCGCAGCCCGTCCTCAGCGGCGAGCGGGGCGCCCCGCGGTGGCCGGACGGCCTCGTCGGCAGCATGACCCACTGCGACGGCTACTGCGCCGCCGCCCTGGTCCGCGCCGCCGACCTGGCCTCCCTCGGCATCGACGCCGAACCGAACGGGCCGCTGCCGGAAGGCGTCGGCCCCACCGTCTTCCTGCCCACCGAGACCGAGCGGCTCGTCCGGCTCGCCGCGCAGCGGCCCGCCGTGCACTGGGACCGGATCCTGTTCAGCGCCAAGGAGTCGGTCTACAAGGCCTGGTACCCCCTCACCCGCACGTGGCTGGACTTCTCCGAGGCCGACATCACGCTGCACCCGGGCGCCGACGGCGCGGCGAGCGGCACCCTCCACGCCGAACTCCTCGTCCCCGGGCCCCGGGTCGGTGCGCGTCGGCTGCGGGCCTTCGACGGCGGTTGGGCCGTACGGGATGGCGTGGTGACCACCGCCGTCGTCGTACCGCATCCCTGACGCGGTGCGCGCCGAGGCGCCTCAGGCGGGCGGGCACCACTCGCCCAGCAGCCGGAAGAACTCCGCCTCGTTCCCCGCCAGTCCCGCCCGCGCCAGGGCCGCCTCCGCCTCGGCGAGCACGGTGGGCGGGACGACGGCGGGCGACGCGCCGTCCGGCGGCCCGTCGAAGGCGGCGCGCACCGTGTGCAGCAGCCGAAGATAGGCCTGGACGGCGGTGCGCTCACGGTCGGTCAGTACGGCGGTGGGCATCGATCGGCTCTCCCCGAATAGGCGTCACGGTCACGCGCCCTGCGGCGCACCCATCCAGCTTGCCGTCCACCACTGACAACGCCGTCCGGCTCCGGCCCGGTTCGCCCGCTTGGCGGGGTGAAACGGCACCCGCACGTCACCGGGCGGCGAGCCGTCGCTCCGGGTGCCGCGTCTTCCGGTCAGCTCTCGGGCCGCTTGACGCTCTCCAGGAGCATGTCGAGCCACTCCGCGACCTTGTCCCGGTGCTGGTCGGTGGGCAACTGCGCGGCCCGCCAGGCGATTCCGCGCACCCCGTGGTCCTGCAGCAGCCGCTCCAGCGGGTCCTCGGAGGCCTCGGCCGCGGCCCGCTCGCGGTCGGCGAGCTTCTGCAGCAGCTCCTGCTCGGTGCGCTGCAGCGCCCCCGCGAGCGCCTCGGGGTCCTCCGCGGTGAGGAAGCCGGCGTGCACCCGGAAGAAGCGCTGCAGCGCGTCGCAGTGCTCCATGGTGGGCCGCCGGTCGCCGTTGATCAGGGCGCCGGCCTGCTGCCGGGACATGCCCGCGCCGTCCGCGATCTCCTGCTGCGTGTACTTGCGGCCGTTGGGCTTCAGCCGGCTGCGGCGCAGCAGGTCCAGGCGCTGCAGGAAGCGCGCCTGCACGTCCGGTTCGCCCGCCGGGCGCCCGTTCAGCAGCGCCTTGACCACCGGCTCGGGTACCCCGCAGGCTACCGAGAGCCGCGCGACGTCGAAGACCTCGGCGTGCGGCACGCCGAGCCGGTCGGCGAGCGCGGTGACGCGGGCGACGACGGCCGGCAGCTGGGCGGTCGCCGAGGCGCCCGGATCCTCGTAGCCATCCGTCACCGACAGAACTCCTACGTCTCTCGAGGGCAACAGGTGCGTCCGTGCTTCCCGCCTGCTCGGCGGGTCCGGCGGTCGCCGTGAACTTCCCGGAGAGTAGCCGGTGCCTCGAACTCACATCCAGGTGTCGCCACAACTGTGGCGAATTTCAGCCGTCAACCGCCGTGAAATGCCACGATAGTTGACATGGATCGCAAGGGGAAGCAGGATCGCATCGCCGCGTGAAGGCCGCAGAGGCAAGAGGGGTGACCTCCCGATGGCACATCAGGCAGGAGGGCAGCGGCCGGCACCGCGGCCCGTCCCCGAGACCTCCGAGACCCAGGAGTACGTCGACGACTACGCCGCGCTGCTGAACTCCCTGCCCTTCCCGTCCCTGGTCGTGGACCACCGATGGAACGTGGTCATGGCCAACGGCGCGTTCGAGGCACTCTTCCGCGGTCTGCGCCCGCATCCGACGGCCATGCCAGGGGAGAACTTCCTGCGGTTCGTCCTGTTCCACCCGGACGCGGCGGACGTGCTCGGCGACCACGAGCCGGGCTGGTGCCTGCCCATGCTGGCCCAGCTGAAGGGCGCCCTGGAGAGGTACGGCCACGATCAGGAACTCCAGGCGATCCGCCGGGACATCGCCCAGGACCCCATCATGGAGGCCGCCTACCGGCAGGGGCTGCCGCACTGGATCCGTGCCGTCGGCGAGGCCGCGACCCGCCTCGACGGCGCCGTCCGCCTCCTGCTCCACCCCGACCCGCGCCGGGGTCCCGCGGAGTGCCGCATCATCGACGAGACCCCCCAGACCCTCCGTGGACTGGGCTACCTGCGCCTGACGATGATCCCCCGCGACACCCGCCGCGCCACCGCCCCACCACGCCGCCAGCGGCGCCCACGCGGTACGGCCGCCCACCTGACGGTCGTCCCACCGCCGGAGGACTGAACAGCGGCCAGCGACCAGTGACCGGCGCTCGCCGGTCGCCTCCGACTGCGAACCGCCGCGGGCGGGTGGAGCGGGCGGGCTGTGTGGCTCGGGCCCGTTCCGGGTGTCAGGAGCCGGTGGGCGGCATGCCTGGGGCCTGCCCGGCAACTGTGAGGAACCGGTCGGCGTCGAGGCTGGGGCCTGCCCAGGATGTCAGAAACCGGTCGGCGTCGAGGCTGGGGCCTGCCCAGGATGTCAGGAACCGGTCGGCGTCGAGGTTGGGGCCTGCCGGCGTCGAGGTTGGGGCCTGCCCCGCAGGTACCGGGAACCGGTCGGCGTCGAGGTTGGGGCCTGCCCCGCAGGTGTCGAGAACAGGTCGGCTTCAAGCCTCGCGCTTGCAGGCGTCGGGAACCGGCCCACCTTCCGGGCGGGGCCTGTTTCGGCCGACGACAGCTCATTGATCCACGACCCGGGGTCCGCCAGATTTTCGCCGCGGCGACGCAAACCGCTTGCGTAAATTGCGCTACGCTTGCGTGCATGACGCGACGACTTGCGGAAGTGGCGAAGAAGGTCGGAGTCAGTGAGGCCACGGTCAGCCGGGTGCTCAACGGCAAGCCCGGGGTCTCGGAGGCCACCCGGCAGGCGGTGCTCACGGCGCTGGACGTGCTCGGGTACGAGCGGCCGACCCAGCTGCGCGGCGAGCGGGCGCGACTCGTCGGGCTGGTGCTGCCGGAGCTGCAGAACCCGATCTTCCCCGCGTTCGCCGAGGTGATCGGCGGCGCGCTGGCCCAGCTGGGGCTCACCCCGGTGCTGTGCACGCAGACCAAGGGCGGTGTCTCGGAGGCGGACTACGTCGAGCTGCTGCTCCAGCAGCAGGTGTCCGGCGTCGTGTTCGCCGGCGGCCTCTACGCCCAGGCCGACGCCCCGCACGACCACTACCGGCGGCTCGCCGACCGCAACATCCCCGTCGTGCTGGTCAACGCGGCCATAGAGGACCTCGGTTTCCCGGGCGTGTCCTGCGACGACGCCGTGGCCGTCGAGCAGGCCTGGCGGCACCTGGCCTCGCTCGGCCACGAGCGCATCGGGCTGGTCCTCGGCCCCGGCGACCACGTGCCCTCGGCGCGCAAGCTGGCAGCCGCCCGGGCGATCGCCGGGGACCTGCCGGAGGAGTTCGTCGCGCGGGCCATCTTCTCCATCGAGGGCGGTCACGCCGCCGCCTCCCGCCTCATCGACCGCGGCGTCACCGGCATCATCTGCGCCAGCGACCCCCTCGCCCTCGGCGCCATCCGGGCCGCCCGGCGCAAGGGCCACGACGTGCCGGGGCGGATCTCCGTCGTGGGCTACGACGACTCGGCGTTCATGAACTGCACCGAACCCCCGCTCACCACCGTGCGCCAGCCCATCGAGGCCATGGGCCGCGCGGCCGTGGAGCTGCTGAACGCGCGGATCGGCGGCACCGCCGTGCCCGCCGAGGAGCTGCTGTTCGAGCCCGAGCTGGTGGTGCGCGGATCCACCGCGCAAGCCCCGCGCGACTGAGATCCAAGAGATCCAATCAACTGTCGAATAATTACAGAATTCGCGCGACATCTTGCGGAGGGATGTTGGCGGTGCTTGAGTGTGCGGCGCCCACTGCTCCTGCCATGAGTGCCATGAGGGGTCACCGATGACACGCACCGGGTTCCGCCGTACCTTCGTCGCGATCGGCGTCTGTTCCTCCCTCGCCCTCGCCGCCACCGCCTGCGGATCGGGCGACGACGGCTCGGCGAGCGGCAAGACCCGCATCACCGTCAACTGCGAACCGCCGAAGAGCGCCAAGGTCGACCGGAAGTTCTTCGAGGAGGACCTCGCCTCCTTCGCGAAGCAGAACCCGGACGTGGACGTCGTCGCGCACGACGCCTTCCCGTGCCAGGACCCGAAGACGTTCGACGCCAAGCTGGCCGGCGGTCAGATGGAGGACGTCTTCTACACGTACTTCACCGACGCCAAACACGTCGTGGACACGGGCCAGGCGGCCGATCTCACGCCGTACCTGAAGGAACTGAAGTCCTACGACACCATCCAGAAGCAGCTGCGGGACATCTACACCGTGGACGCAAAGGTCTACGGCATCCCGCGCACCGGCTACTCCATGGGCCTGATCTACAACCGCAAGCTCTTCCAGAAGGCCGGGCTCGACCCCGACAAGCCGCCGGCCACCTGGGACGAGGTCCGCGCCGACGCCAAGAGGATCGCGGCCCTCGGCGGCGGCACCGTCGGCTACGCCGACTACAGCGCCCAGAACCAGGGCGGCTGGCACTTCGCCGCCGAACTGTACGCGCAAGGGGGCGACGTCGTCGGCCCGGACGGCAAGAAGGCCACCATCGACACCCCCGAGGGCCACGCCGTCCTGCAGAACCTGCACGACATGCGGTGGACCGACAACTCGATGGGCAGCAAGCAGCTCCTCGTCATCAACGACGTCCAGCAGATGATGGGCGCGGGCAGGCTCGGCATGTACCTCGCCGCCCCCGACAACATCCCGATCCTGGTCAAGGAGAAGGGCGCCGACTACGAGGACATCGCCATCGGCCCCATGCCCGGCGGCCGGGCCACCCTCATCGGCGGCGACGGGTACATGTTCAACAAGCACGACACGCCCGCCCAGATACGCGCCGGCCTGAAGTGGCTCGACCACATGTTCCTGACCCCCGGATCGGGCTTCCTCGGCGACTACGCCCGCGCCAAGAAGAACGACGCCCCCGTCGGCCTGCCCGAGCCGCGGCTGTTCACCGGCGCGGCCGACGCCAGGGACCAGCAGGTCAAGAAGGCCAACGCCAACGTCCCGGTGGGCAACTACCAGGCGTTCCTCGACGGCAACCAGAAGCTGCAGATGAAGATCGAGCCGCCGGACGCCCAGCAGATCTACTCCGTCCTCGACGGCACCGTCTCCGCCGTCCTCACCAAGAAGGACGCCGACATCGACCAGCTCCTCAAGGACGCGTCCGGCAAGATCGACGGCATTCTGGCCCGGAGCTGACCGCGATGACGAAGACGGCCGAGTGGCGGCCCCTGACGAAGACCGCCGCCCATCCGGTCCCGGCGCCGCCTCCGGTAGGGGGCCGGAGGCGGCGCCGCCTCCTCGACCAGGCCCGCGCCTACGCCTTCCTCCTCGGCGGGCTGGTCTGCTTCGCCCTGTTCTCCTGGTACCCGGCGATCCGCGCGGTCGTGATCGCGTTCCAGAAGTACACGCCGGGCTCACCGCCCCAGTGGGTCGGCACCGCCAACTTCACCCGCGTGCTGCACGACCCGGAGTTCTCCGCGGCCTGGCGCAACACCCTCTACTTCACCCTGCTGGCCCTGCTCATCGGCTTCGCGATCCCCTTCGCGCTCGCCCTCGTCCTGAACGAACTGCGGCACGCCAAGGCGTTCTTCCGGGTCATGGTCTACCTGCCGGTGATGATCCCGCCGGTGGTCAGCGCCCTGCTGTGGAAGTGGTTCTACGACCCCGGGGCCGGCCTCGCCAACGAGGCGCTGCGCTTCCTGCACCTGCCCACCTCGAACTGGTCCAACGGCACCGACACCGCGCTGATCTCCCTGGTGATCGTGGCCACATGGGCCAACATGGGCGGCACCGTCCTCATCTACCTGGCCGCCCTGCAGTCCATCCCCGGCGAGCTGTACGAGGCGGCCGAACTGGACGGAGCGGGCCTGCTCCAGCGGATCCGGCACGTCACGGTCCCGCAGACCCGGTTCGTGATCCTGATGCTGATGCTCCTTCAGATCATCGCCACCATGCAGGTGTTCACCGAACCGTTCGTCATCACGGGAGGCGGCCCCGAGAACGCCACCGTCACCGTCCTGTACCTCATCTACAAGTACGCCTTCCTCTACAACGACTTCGGTGGCGCCTGCGCCCTCAGCGTGATGCTCCTGGTCCTGCTCGGCGCCTTCTCCGCCGTCTATCTGCGGCTCACCGGCTCCGAGGGGGACGCATGAGCGCCACCCGCACCCTGATCTCCCCGGCCACCCTCGCCCGCCCCCGCGGCCGGGCGGTCTACTGGACGGTGTTCACGGCCGTCGTCGTCCTGTTCGCGCTCGCCTTCCTCTTCCCGGTCTACTGGATGGTGACCGGTGCGATGAAGTCCCCGGACGAGGTGGCGCAGACCCCTCCGACGCTGATCCCGACCCACTGGCACCTCGGCGGCTACACCGACGCCTGGGACCTGATGCAGCTCCCGCAGCACCTGTGGAACACGGTGGTGCAGGCGGCCGGCGCCTGGGCGTTCCAGCTGGTGTTCTGCACGGCCGCCGCCTACGCCCTGTCCAAGCTGAGACCCGCCTTCGGCACCGTGATCCTCGGCGGCATCCTCGCCACCCTGATGGTCCCGGCGCAGGCCCTCGTCGTACCGAAGTACCTCACGGTCGCCGACCTGCCGCTGCTCCACACCAGTCTGCTCAACGACCCCCTCGGCATCTGGCTCCCGGCCGTCGCCAACGCGTTCAACCTGTATCTGCTGAAGCGGTTCTTCGACCAGCTGCCCCGGGACGTGCTGGAGGCCGCCGAGATGGACGGCGCCGGCAAGCTGCGCATCCTGTGGTCGGTGGTGCTGCCCATGTCCCGGCCGGTGCTCGGGGTCGTGTCGATCTTCGCGCTGGTGGCCGTCTGGCAGGACTTCCTGTGGCCGCTGATGGTCTTCTCCGACACCGACAAGCAGCCCATCAGCGTGGCCCTGGTCCAGCTGTCGCAGAACATCCAGCTCACCGTGCTCATCGCCGCGATGGTGATCGCCAGCATCCCGATGGTGGCGCTGTTCCTCGTCTTCCAGCGGCACATCATCGCCGGGATCAGCGCGGGCAGCACCAAGGGCTGACGCCGCCGCCTCGCCTACAGAAAGGTCAAGCTCCGTGGGACAGCCCACCCATGCCCCCAGGGACCGCGACTGGTGGCGTTCCGCCGTCATCTACCAGGTCTACGTCCGCAGCTTCGCGGACGGGGACGGCGACGGCACCGGCGACCTCGCGGGTGTCCGCGCCCGGCTGCCGTACCTGGCCGAACTCGGCGTGGACGCCCTGTGGTTCAACCCCTGGTACCTGTCGCCGATGAAGGACGGCGGCTACGACGTCGCGGACTACCGCGCCATCGACCCGGCGTTCGGCACCCTGGCGGAGGCGGAGAAGCTCATCGGCGAGGCCCGCGAAGCGGGCATCCGCACCATCGTCGACATCGTGCCCAACCACGTCTCCGACCAGCACCCCTGGTTCCGCGCGGCGCTCGCCGCCGGGCCCGGCAGCGCGGAGCGGGAGCTGTTCCACTTCCGGCCCGGGCGCGGGCCGCGCGGCGAACTCCCCCCCAACGACTGGCCCTCGCAGTTCGCCGGCTCCACCGAGCCGGTGTGGACCCGGCTGCCCGACGGCGACTGGTACCTGCACCTGTTCACCCCCGAGCAGCCGGACCTCAACTGGGCCCACCCCGCCGTGCGCCAGGAGCACGAGGACATCCTGCGCTTCTGGTTCGAGCGGGGCGTCGCCGGTGTCCGCATCGACTCCGCGGCCCTGCTCGCCAAGGACCCGGACCTGCCCGACCTGGCCACGCACCCGCAGCCGCACCCATTCGTCGACCGCGACGAACTCCACGACATCTACCGCTCCTGGCGCGCCGTCGCCGACGCCTACGACGGCGTGTTCGTCGGCGAGGTCTGGCTGCCCGACACCGAGCGCTTCGCCCGCTATCTGCGCCCCGACGAACTGCACACCGCCTTCAACTTCTCCTTCCTCTCCTGCCCCTGGGACGCGGAGCGGCTGCGCGCCTCGATCGAGACCACCCTGGCCGAGCACGCCCCGGTCGGCGCCCCGGCCACCTGGGTGCTGTGCAACCACGACGTCACCCGCACGGTCACCCGGTACGGCCGCCAGGACACCGCCTTCGACTTCACCACCAAGGCCTTCGGCACCCCGACGGACCTCGCCCTCGGCACCCGCAGGGCGCGGGCGGCCGCCCTGCTGTCCCTGGCGCTGCCCGGCTCGGTCTACCTCTATCAGGGGGAGGAGCTGGGGCTGCCGGAGGCGGAGATCCCGGCCGGCCGCATCCAGGATCCGATGTACTTCCGCTCGGGCGGTGCCGATCCGGGCCGCGACGGCTGCCGGGTGCCGCTGCCCTGGGCGGCCGATCTGCCGTACGCGGGGTTCGGCTCGCACCAGGAGCCGTGGCTGCCGCAGCCGGCCGACTGGCCGTCGTACGCGGTCGACCGCCAGCAGCGCGACCCCCGCTCGATGCTCACGCTCTACCGTGAGGCGATCGCCCTGCGCCCGGTGTTCGGCACCGGCCCCCTGACCTGGCTCCCCGCGCCCGACGGCGTACTCGCCTTCGCCCGTGCGGAGGGGGTCGTGTGCGTGGTCAACCTCGCGGCCGCGCCCGCCGACCTCCCCGCCCACTCCCGACTTCTGCTGAGCAGTGGCCCGCTGGACGACGCGGGCCGGCTGCCGCAGGACACGGCGGCCTGGCTGCACGCCTGAGCCGCACCGCACCGCTGTCCCCCGCACCCCCACCACGAAGGGATCAGCCCATGCACAGCAGCACCCCGAGATATGTCAGGCGCATGCCAGCCATCGGCGCGGTCGTCGCTCTCGCGGCCGGCATGCTCGTCACCGTGGCCCCCGCCGCCCACGCGGCCGCGGGCGCCACGCTGCCGTTCACGTCGGTCGAGGCGGAGTCGGCGGTGACCGACGGCACGAAGATCGGCCCGGACCACACGCAGGGCAGCCTCGCCTCGGAGGCCTCCGGACGCCAGGCCGTGCGGCTGGCGCCCGGGCAGCGGGCGGAGTTCACCGTGCCGCGCGCCGTCAACGCCGTGAACGTCGCCTACAGCGTCCCGGACGGCCAGTCCGGCTCGCTGAACGTGTACGTCAACGGCGCGAGGCTCGCCAAGACGCTCCCGGTGACCTCCAGGTACTCCTACATCGACACCGGCTGGATCCCCGGCTCCAGGACCCACCACTTCTTCGACGACACCCGGCTGCTGCTCGGGCGGAACGTCCAGGCCGGCGACAAGGTCGCCGTCGAGGCGTCCGGCACTCAGGTCACCGTCGACGTCGCCGACTTCGAGCAGGTCGACGCGGCGGCCACCCAGCCCGCCGGCTCGGTGTCCGTCGTGGCCAAGGGCGCCGACCCCAGCGGCGCCGGCGACTCCACCCAGGCCTTCCGGGACGCCATCGCCGCCGCCCAGGGCGGCACGGTCTGGATTCCGCCGGGCGACTACCGGCTCACGTCCTCGCTGAACGGCGTCCAGAACGTCACCCTGCAGGGCGCGGGCAGCTGGTACTCGGTCGTGCACACCTCACGGTTCATCGACCAGTCCGGCTCCGCCGGGAACGTCCACATCAAGGACTTCGCCGTCCTCGGCGAGGTCACCGAGCGCGTCGACTCCAACCCGGACAACTTCGTCAACGGCTCCCTCGGGCCGGGCTCGTCGGTCTCCGGGATGTGGATCCAGCACATGAAGTGCGGGCTGTGGCTGACCGGCACCAACGACAACCTCGTCGTCGAGAACAACCGCATCCTCGACACCACCGCCGACGGCATCAACCTCAACGGCACCGCCAAGGGCGTCCGGGTTCGCAACAACTTCCTGCGCAACCAGGGCGACGACTCCCTGGCCATGTGGTCGCTGTACTCCCCGGACACGAACTCCAGCTTCGAGAACAACACCGTCTCGCAGCCCAACCTCGCCAACGGCATCGCCATCTACGGCGGCACGGACATCACGGTGAGGAACAACCTGGTCTCCGACACCAATGCCCTCGGCAGCGGCATCGCCATCTCCAACCAGAAGTTCCTGGACCCGTTCTCGCCGCTGGCCGGCACCATCACCGTCGACGGCAACACGCTGGTGCGCACCGGCGCGATGAACCCCAACTGGAACCACCCGATGGGCGCCCTGCGCGTCGACTCCTACGACAGCGCGATCAACGCGACCGTGAACATCACCCACACGACGATCACCGACAGTCCGTACAGCGCCTTCGAGTTCGTCTCCGGCGGCGGACAGGGGTACCCGGTGCGGAACGTCACCGTGGACGGCGCGACCGTGCGCAACACCGGGACGGTCGTGGTCCAGGCCGAGGCGCAGGGCGCGGCCACCTTCCGCAACGTCACCGCCACGGCCGTCGGCGCGGCCGGCGTCTACAACTGCCCCTACCCGGCGAACTCCGGCTCCTTCACGCTCACCGACGGCGGCGGCAACTCCGGCTGGTCCAGCACCTGGTCGGACTGCTCCACCTGGCCCCAGCCCGGCCAGGGCAACCCGGACCCCGACCCGAACCGCAACCTCGCCAAGGGCCGCCCGGCCACCGCGACCGGCTCGCAGGACGTCTACACGCCCGGGAAGGCGGTCGACGGCGACGCGAACTCCTACTGGGAGTCCACCAACAACGCCTTCCCGCAGTCCTGGACGGTCGACCTCGGCTCGTCCTACGCCGTGCGCCGCCTGGTGCTGAAGCTGCCGCCCTCCACCGCGTGGGGCGCCCGCACCCAGACCGTCGCCGTGCTCGGCAGCACCGACGGCTCGTCGTACTCCACCGTGGTCGGGGCGCAGGCCTACCGCTTCGACCCGGCCACCGGCAACACCGCGACCGTGTCCCTGCCCGGCGGCACCGACCTGCGCTATCTGCGACTCACCGTCAGCGCCAACACCGGCTGGCCGGCCGGGCAGTTCAGCGAGGTGGAGGCGTACCTGACCTCCTGAGTCCGGCGCCCGTCACAGATCCAGCACCAGCCGGGCGCCCCGGCACCGGGACACGCAGATCATCATCGTGTCACCGGCCGCCCGCTCCTCCTCGGTGAGGACGCAGTCCCGGTGATCCGGGGCGCCCTCCAGCACTTCGGTCTCACAGGGACGACCTGGCAAACCAAAGGCCGGCGGCCCGCCCAGGCTCCCTGATGCCGGCGCGGCACAAGGCTGGACCGCCGGCTGCCTTGCAGCCACTCACAGCCGGTTCACCGTGACAAGCCCCGAATACGGCTTCCATCCCTTCGGGGACACCCCTTTGGCCGGAGCCGGTCCGCCAGTTATACGCATGCAATGTCTCCCTGCTTCGCGCACCGAGCATGAGATCCGACGACAGGCGCCCAAGCGGTGAGGCACAGCGACCTGGCGGACCGGCCGAATCCTCACCCCGGCACACAAAACGCGGGCCGGAATGTCTGATCCTCGGCCCGCGCTTCGTGGTGGGGCCGAACTACTCGGCCAGGCACATGTTTTCAGCGGTGCCCGAAAGCATACTGGCGCCGGCCGGCATGTGGTTGGCGCAATTGTTCAAAGGCTCGGAGACGATGTTGGCCACAGCGATCCCCGACAGGAGCCCGGAACTGTTCTTGCTGGCAGCCGCTGCGTTATTGTCTGCCTGCGCGACACCAGCTCCGGCCATCACCATGCCGCCTACAAGTACGGCGAGGGGGATCTTTCGTGCGAAAGACATGGAGAAACCTCCTCTATGCGTTTTATTGCCCTGGGTGGCAGGAAATCATCGCATGGAGAACGAAGCGGGTATCGCAACGTAACGATCGGGTGGGTCGTTTCCCCCACTTGGCGGTAGGTGATGGCTACCCAAAGCGGATGACGAGTCGTTGACTCGACTGGACCAGGCCTGGTCCCGAATCCTGGAGCACGACTGGACCAGGCCTGGTCCCGAATCCTGGAGACGGTTCACGCGGCCGACGTCGGACCTGCCGGCGGGTCGCGGTAACACCAGCGACGACCGTCTCCTACCATCCCGGGGAACCGGACGCGGGGGTGTCTCAGCCGACCGCCACTCCCACAGGACCGGACCCCACCGCAATGGTGGACACCACGTGGTTGGTGGCGGAGTTGACCACCGACAGAGTGTCGGAGAGCAAGTTGGTCACGTAGACGCGGCCACGGCTGGGGTCGGTCGCCACGCCGACCGGGGCTTGACCGACCGGGACAGTGGCCTGGACGGTGTTGCTCGTGGTGTTGATCACCGACAGTGTGTCCGAGCCCTCACCGGCCACGTAGGCACGGTTGTTCCGCGAGTCCAGCGCAATACCGAGCGGGAGGGAGCGTACCGGAATCGAGGCGATCACGGTGTTGCTGGCATTGTTGATCACGGAGACCGTGTCTGAGGCCTGGTTACTGACATAGGCGCGACCATGCTTGTCATCGACGGCGACCGCCACCGGAGCGCTGCCGACCGCGATCGTCGCGACAATCTGGTCGGTGGCGGTGTTGATCACGGAGACCGTGTCCGAGGCGATGTTGGTGACGTAGGCCCGCTTTCGGCCCTCGTCCACGGCGATGCCGAGCGGGTTGCCGCCGACGGTCACCGTGTCGGCCAGGGTGTTGTTGCTCGTGTTGATCACCGACACAGTACCGGCGGTCTCGTCGGCCACGTACGCGCGCTTATGACGTTCGTCCAACGCGATACCAAACGGCCCGGCACCGACCGGGACCGTTCCGATCACCCGGGTGTTGTCCGTGTTGATGACCGACACACTGTCCGCAGCGTGATTGGTCACATAGGCCCGGTGGCGGCTGTGGTCGAGGGCGATACCGTAAGGAGCCGCGCCGACCGGGATCGTTCGGGTCACGTTGTTGGTGCTCGTGTTGACTGCCGACACGGTGTTCGCGCCCTGGTTCACCACGAAGGCCCGGTGAGAGCACTGCGACTGCGGGCCCTGAGCCCCGTCCCGGCACCGGTCCGGTCCACTGGGCTCGGATTTCACCTGGCCCACGCCCGCCACCGTCGAGGGCGGCGTTGAGCAATCGTCAGACGAGCCGTGTGCTGTGGCGGTTGGCGCGAGCACGGAGAAGAGAAGGGCCAGAAGTCCCAAGGACCACACTCTGCATTGACCGCTCATGGCCATCGGGGAATTGCGGTACGGCCGTCTGCGTGGTCCTTCGTTGGTGGGAAGCATGGTTTCTCCAGACAGACTCTGTGGCGCACGGCTGAGATTCGCCGCGTGACGTTGCCTGGCGGAGTTCTCGGAGCACCGACTGCGACTCCCTTCCGCAGAGGGTTTCACGCGAAAATCATCAGATAGTGCGGCGCGAAGGGGGTGACGGTGATCCCAGGTCGTCTCACGACATGGGTATCGGTCCGTCAGTACAGATCGTCCTGCAGACATCCACGCTGCGCGACAAAAGATCGGCTGGACGAGTGTGAGCCGGAAGCGTCTATTCGGGGGCGGCAGTCGGATCGGGCGCGTACCGGAATCCGCTATCCGCTGGGCAAAGGGACGGCCGGTCGAAGTAGAACGTGGACAGGTGGCCTGGAAGTGGTGGCGGTGTCGGTGACAGCCCGGAGGCGGGCGTCGAACGGTTCCCGGTCCAACAGCCCGGCCACGTCGGGGTGCATGGACCGCGGGTCTGAACCGTTCCGGGTTCGGTAGGGACTCGATCATTTGAGAGGCAACCACGAAGCCCCGGGTCACACCCAACATCTGAGATCTCTACCGAACCCGGAACGGTTCAGTCAGGCCTGTGGCGCGGTGGCCTCGCCTCAAACGCCGTGGGAAGGATGCGCGGATGAGAATCGGTCCCGCGCCCCACCAAGGCACGGCGCTTACAGTAGCTGTCCCCTCAACGACGGGTCCGGTGGCCGCGCGGGTACGCCCACGCGGCCACCGGACCCGTTTATCGCTGGAAGGGTCCGCGAGCACTTGTCAGGCGAGGACGAGTGCAGCAGTCGCGGTGGAGGAGCCGAAGGCGGCAGTGCCGGCGAACGTCGCAGTGTAGCGGCTGCCCGAGCGAATGATCGTTTGCGGATCGACTGTGGCGTTGCTCAGCGTGGCCACACCACTGGCGTTGGTGACGGCCGTCCCCAGCGTCGTGGTGCCTACCTTGAAGGTGATCGTCTGACCGGTTACCGGTACGCCGGAACTCAGCACGGTGAGCGTCGCCGACAGCGGGGAGATGTGTGCCAGCCTGTCGGTTCCGATGGTCGCGGTCCCCGCCGTGGCCGTGAGGTGGGTGGCTGCGGGAGACGAGCTGGTCACCGTCTGGATGATGGCCGGGGAC